>DATMZL010000895.1:0-2448 GCA_035607075.1 Polyangia bacterium | reverse complement strand
GGGCCAGAGGCACGCGATCGCGCCAGGCAAAGCGATCGTCCTCGGGACGGAACCAGTAACCGCACACGTTGCGCACGAGCTTCACGTCGCGCGCGTCGATGATGTCGTGTGTGCAACCGTCGCACCGGCCCTGGCGAAGCGCCGCCATCCCGCGCACGTACCCAGGTCGCACGCGCCGGAGGACCGCCCGCCGGACGCGGCCCCACGCGGCCTCGAGGTTGAAGCACCACCCACCGCCAGCCTGCACCGTCGTCGGGATCGTCGCCTGCGCGAGCGGCGGCTCGTGATCGATCACGGCCGTCATCGTGGCGTCAGGCACAGCCTGCACAGCGCCACTCTACAGTACACTGGCCGAATGCGGAGCGGGATGTCGCGCCTGGTTATGTTCGGCGCGCTGTTCGTGGCGCTGACCGTCGCCGGCGTCCTGTGGGCGCTGTCCCGCGCGCCGGTGCGCGCGGGCGATCTCTACGACGTGTTCGCGCGCCAGTCGGCCGCGCCTCTCACCGTCATCGCGATCGCGTGCCTCGCGATCTACGCGACCGACGTCCTGCGCTACCGTTCGCTCGGGCGCGCCATCGGCACGCACGTCGACTGGAAGGCCGGCCTCGACTCGAGCGTCGCGAACTTCCTGTTCTCCTGGGTGTTCCCCGGCTCGACGTTTGGCGCGCCGGCGACGATCTACATGCTCGGCCGGCGCGGCGTGCCGTGGGACGCGGCGGTCGTCATCGCATTCGGCAAGGCCTTCACTGGCGTCGCGGTCGTGGTGCTCGCGTCCCTCGCCTTCGTCTCGGCCGGGTTCGGGCCGACGTACGACCGCGCGCTGCTCGTGACCCTCGTCGGCGGCGGCTCGGTGTTCTCGGCGCTGTTCGGGTTGCTCGTGCTCGCCGCGTTCCGCCCGGAGCCCGCGCGCCGGATCATCGCCGGCGTGTACGGACGGCTCGCGGGTCGGTTCGGCCGCGGCCACGTCCTGACCGCCTTCGAGCGGGTGACCACGCAGTCGGTCGACCGGCTGGTCCAGCTTCGGCGCGGCGGCGCGTGGCCGCTGGTCGATCTCGCGGTGACCCACGTCCTCTACTTCGTCGCGTTCGGCGCGCTCGGCGTGGCGCTCATGCACGCCTTCGGCGCCGCCGTCGGCGTGCGCCCGTTCGCCGCCGTCGTCGTCTACCTGATGTTCACGTACCTGGCGCCGACGCCGGGTGGCGCGGGGTTCGCGGAGGCCATGGCGATCCCGTTCTTCGGGCCGCTGCTGGCGGCGGCGGATGCCGTGATGTTCGTTTTGTGTTTTCGGGGACTCACGCTGTATCTGCAGGTCGGCGTCGGCGTGCCGTACCTCTTGTTCGCCGGCGGGATGCGCGAGATCGTCACGCGCGCCGCGCGACGCGAATGAGTGACGCCCGCGACCGCGAGCTCGCCGAGGCGGTCGTGCGCCGGGTCGGCGGGAACCGCGCGACCGTCCTCTCCATGATCGATGACATCGCGGGCCAGCTGTCGCCCGGCTTCCACCGCGCCGTGGTCGCGATGCTCCCTCCGGCGCTCGGCGTTGCGTTCGGCGGCCCCAGCTTCGACGCGCGCGTGCACGTCGAAGGTGATCTGGCGGGCCTGCGCGAGCTCGCGACGCGTACGACGTTGATCGTCGCGCCCACGCATTCGTCCAACCTCGACTCGGTCGTGCTCGGGATGGTGCTCGGCCGCGCCGGCTTGCCGCCGTTCGCGTATGCCGCAGGCAAGCATATTTATCGCAATCGGCTGTTCGCCGCGCTCATGTTCCGGCTCGGCGCGTTTCGCCTCGATCCCGATCGCCGCGACCGCCTGTACCTGCGCGTGGTGCAGACATACGTCAACGAGCTCGTCGCGCGCGGCACGCACACCGTGGTGTTTCCGAGCGGCACGCGCTGCCGCTCCGGCGAGATCGAATCGAGCGTCAAGCTCGGCCTGCTCGGCGCCAGCGTTCAGGTCGCGCGACCGATCGCGCTGGTACCGGTCACGATCAACTATCAGGTCGTCCTCGAAGCGGAGTGGCTGATCGCGTACCACCTCGCCGGCCGCTCCCACGAGCGCATCGTCGGAGACGAGCTGTTCGTGTGGGGGCGGCTGGGCGACACCGCGCGCCGGCTCGCTCGCCTCGATCAGCGCGTCGCGATCCACGTCGGGTCGCCGATCGCGGCGCCAGGCGATTCGTGGCGGCAGCGGTTGGTTGCGGCGCTCGCGGGGGCGTACCGGCGCGGCGTCGTGTTCTTCGCGACCCACGTGGTCGCGCGCGCGCTGTTCGACGGCGGCGCCGACGAGCAGCCGATCGCGCAGGTGCAGGACGCGATCGCCGCGACCCGACAGCGGCTCGACCGCGATCCCGCGCTCGGACACACCTGCTCCTCGCTCGCGTCCGCTTCACCGACGGAGATCCTCGACGCGGCATTGCGGGCCTGGGGCTCGTGGCACCGCACCCCGGTG
>DATMZL010000025.1:0-5710 GCA_035607075.1 Polyangia bacterium | reverse complement strand
AACGGCGCCCGGAAGTCGCGCAGGCCGTACCTCTTGATCTGTGGGTAGGCCGGTACATCGCCGATCTCGTGTGCCCAGACTTCACTCCCGGCGCCGGAAAATACGAGGGCCACCTCGTCGTCGGGCTTTCTGACCTGGGCGCCCATGACCTTGGCCCTGGCTGCGGCGGCAGCCTCGCGAGCGCGGACCTCGAGTGCCAGCTCGTCCAGCAGGCGCTTGGCGTAGATCGATCCCGACGCGCCGCCAACGGCGACGACGATCTTCACGACGCCACCACCATCGTCGCGACGCCCGACGGGAACAGCGCGGTCGTCTCGACGCTCGCGAAGCCGACCTCGGTCAGAAGCGCCGCCAGCTCGGCGGGCGATCGGAAGCGGCCGATCGACTCGGGCAGGTAGCGGTAGGCGTCGCGATCGCCGCAGACGATGCGGCCGATCAGCGGCAGCACGCGCGCGTTCCAGAAGCGGTCGATGAACAGCCGCGGACGCTCCGGGCGCAGGAACTCGAGCAGGACAATGCGCCCACCCGGACGGACCACGCGCCGGAGCTCGCGCATCCCCTGCGGCAGGTCCGCGAGGTTGCGGATACAGAACGCCGAGAACGCGCCGTCGAAGGCGGCGTCGCGGTAGGGCAGGTGGTGGCCGTCGGCGGCGTGCGTGTCGATATGCACGTCGCCCTTCACCTTGGGACGGCCCGCGACGAGCATCTCGCGCGCGAAGTCGGCCGCCGCGACGCGCGCGCCCGGCACGCGCCGCGCGATCTCCAGCGCGCCGTCGAGCGTCCCCGCGCCCAGGTCGAGAAACCGGGGCGCCTCGCCCAGCCCGTCGATCAGCCGCGCGATCGCCTTCTTGCGCCAGACGACGTCGACGCCCACCGACATCGCCCGGTTGGTCGCGTCGTAGCGCTTCGCGATCCGGTTGAACATGCCCCGGACGTCGGCGCCGCTCTCCGCCAAGCTCGCGCTCACAGCCCCAGCTCCTTGAGCAGCGCCGCCGCGCGCGCGTCGACGGCGGGGTCCATCTTCAGGACGCCCGGCCACTCGCGCGTGAAGCCTTCTTCCTTCCACTTGCGCGTGGCGTCCACGCCCAGCTTGCCGCCGAAGCCGAACGCTGCCGACGCGTGGTCCAGCACATCGATCGGTCCTTCCGCGAAGAACACGTCGCGCTTCGCGTCGATATTGTTCAGCGCGCGCCAGGCGACCTCGCGCACGTCCTGCACGTTCACGTCGTCGTCGACGACCACGATGCATTTCGCGAACATCATCTGCCCCATGCCCCACAGCGAATGGCAGATCTTGCGCGCGTGGTGCGGGTACTCCTTCTTGATCGACACGATGCAGAGGTTGTGGAACACGCCCTCGATCGGCAGGTTCATATCGACGATCTCGGGGAACGTCATCTGTAGCAGCGGCAGGAACAGCCGCTCGGTCGCCTTGCCCAGCCAGGCGTCCTCCTGCGGCGGCGGGCCGACCACCGTCGTCGCGTAGATCGGGTGCTCGCGGCGGGTGATCGCGGTGACGTGGAAGACCGGGTAGTCGTCGGCCAGCGAGTAGTAGCCGGTGTGATCGCCGAACGGTCCTTCGCGGCGCAGCTCGTCGACGTCGACGTAGCCCTCCAGCACGAAGTCGGCCGACGCGGGCACCTCCAGATCGTTGGTCTTGCAGCGCACCATCTCGACCGGCTTGCGGCGCAGGAAGCCCGCGAACAGGAACTCGTCGATGCCGTCGGGCAGCGGCGCGGTCGCCGCGTAGGGCAGCACCGGATCGCCGCCCAGCGCGACCGCGACCGGCATCCGCTGCTGGCCGAGCTCCTTGTACCGCCGCATGTGGCGCCGCCCCGTCTTGTGCAGCTGCCAGTGCATGCCGGTCGTGCGCTTGTCGTAGACCTGCATGCGGTAGCAGCCGACGTTGCGCGTCCCCTTGTCGGGATCGCGCGTGATCACCATCGGCAACGTGATGTAGGGGCCGCCGTCGCCCGGCCAGGTGGTGAGGACCGGCAGCCGCCCGAGATCGACGTCGGTCTCGACGACCTGCTGGCAGGGCGCGCTGCGCACGGTCTTCGGCGTCGCGGCGGCGACGCGCGCCAATTTCGGCAGCATGCGCAGCTTGTCGAGGAGCCCCGTCGGCGGCTGCGACTTCACCAGCTCGAGGATCGCGCGCGCGTGCTCGTCGAGATCGGCGACGCCCAGCGTCCACGACACCCGCTGGCGCGTCGCGTACGTGTTGATGAGCAGCGGAAAGCGCGATCCGCGCACGTTCTCGAACAGCAGCGCCGGTCCGCCCGCGCGCATCACCTGCTGGGCGAGCGCGCTGACCTCCAGGACAGGATCGACCTCGTTCGCGATGCGCCGCAGCTGGCCGCGCTGCTCGAGGAAGCGCACGAACGACGCCAGGTCCTCCCAGTGGGCCGGCGCGCCCGCCGCGCCCGAAGCCGCACCTCCAGCGGACCCTTCCGCGGGCGTCGCCGTCACCACCGCGTGCGACATCAGGAGCTCCTGTCCGCCGACAGATGCGCGAGCGCGCGCAGCGCGTCCCGGTAGGGCGACGGCGGCAGCGCACCGAGCGCGCGCGCCGCGTCTTCGCCCAGCGCGACCGCCTTGCGCCGCGCCTTCTCGACGCCCCCGGCGCCGCGCACCTCCGCGAGGATCTCGGCCGCGAGAGCCGCCGGAACGCCTTGCTCGCCGAGCTGCTTGCGGATGCGCCTGCCCAGCGCCGGATCGGCCTCGCACGCGAGCAGCACGGGCAGCGTCAGCTTGCCCTCCTGCAGGTCGTGGCCGACCGACTTGCCCGCGGTGGTCTCGTCGATCGCGCTGTCGAGGACGTCGTCGGCGATCTGGAACGCGCGCCCGAGCGCGCGCCCGTAACGCTCCAGTGGCGCGCTCAGCGCCGCATCGACCGTGTCGACTGACCCTCCGACGCGCGCGCACCAGGCGATCAGCGAGGCGGTCTTGCGATCGATGACGCGGAAGTAATCCTCGACGGTGGCGTCGGGGTTCCCGGCGCGTTCCAGCTGCGCGACCTCGCCCTCGGCCATCTCGGTGACGGTCGTCGCCAGCGATTGGACCATCGCCAGCGATCCAGTCAACGCGACCGTCTCCAGCGCGCGCGCCAGGCAGAAGTCGCCCACCAGGACGACGACGCCGTTGCCGAACACCATGCGCGCCGCGGGGCGCCCGCGCCGCACCCGCCCGTCGTCGACGACGTCGTCGTGGTACAGCGTCGCCGTGTGGATCAGCTCCGCCGCGCAGCCGACCGCCACCGCGTGGTCCAGCGGCGCGCCCGCGGCGCGTGCCGCGAGCACCGCGAGCAGCGGCCGCAGCCGCTTGCCGCCCGCGCCCAGCAGGTGGGCGCCGACCTGCGGGATCGACCCAATCGGGCTCTCCATGCGCTCGGCCAGGCGCGCCTCGACGACCTTCATGTCGTCGCTGACGAGGGCGACGATTCCGTCGAGATTGGACAGGTTTAGGCCGGCCGACACGGCGGACATATTCATCACAGATCCGGCCCCGATCACCACGTTTCTAAATATTCAAAAAGAATTGAAATAAGCAAGCCGAAAGGTTCAGGTCGGGGGCGGTTCAGGTCAGGGTGGAGTGTTCAGCGCCCGCACGCCCACGTACGGGCGGAAGCCGTGCCGGAGCGACTCCTGGGTCGCCCACTCCGACAGCGCGACGTCCCCGACGTCGGCGTATTCGATCGAGAAGACCGGGCGCGGCGCGACGCCGCGGGCCCGCGCGATCGCCCCCAGCTTCCAGTCGCGTTCGGCGTCGGTCGTCCGCCGGTACGTTCGCTGGCGGATGTCGTAGACCGAGAACACGCCCTCGACGACGAACCCGTCGACGAACGGCGCGACGTCCACCAGCGCCTCGCTGCCGTTCGCGACGATGACCGCCCGCGGGAAGGCCGCGCGCAGCCGGCGTAGCCAGTCGCGCAGCGCCTCGCGCGATCCCGCGAAGCGCGCCGGATCTTTCGATTCGAGGTACGCGGCGGTGTCGATGGTGTCCAGCATCAACCCGTCGAACCCGCGCTGCATCAGACGCGAGACCTCCTCGCACATCAGCACGTCCTGCCAGCGGTTGCTGCGGATGTCGACGCGCACGTTGTCGGGCCACTCCAGGTTCGGCTCGACGACGAACGGCTGGCCGTTCACCTCCGGCCAGTAGGGCCGGCGCGGATTGGCCTCGCCCACGCTCACGTAGGCGAGGCGAATCGTCGACCGCGGCAGCTCGTCGACGGGGATGCGCGGGTCGCCCGACAGCACCACCATCTGCGCGTCACGCGCGGAGTGCCACCAGTCGATCGCGTCCAGCATCGGCGACGAGCCGATGACGATCCACCAGCGCTCGACGCTGCCGAGCTGGCTCGCGTCGACGGGTGGCCGCGGGTGCGTGCAGGCGGCGACCATGGTCAGCGCCGACACGCCCGCGGCCCATCGCGTGGCGTTCGACAGCGAACTACTTCGCAGCGGGGGCGGTTTCCCACCCCAGCGCGTTGAACACGTCGTCCGCCGACCCGTAGGTCTTCTCGGGCAACGTCTCGGAGAACCACTTCTTGTCGTCCGCCTTGATGCCCTTCACGTGGGCGACGATGCTCGCCTTCGACGCGGGGTACTTCACCTTCTTGATCTCCATGCGGAGCTTGTTGTGCTCGTTCAGCTTCTGCTGATCGTCCTTCGACAAGCCCGCGCCCTGCGTGCTGGCCTCGTCGCTGCTGGCCGCCTTCGGCGACGCCGCGAAGGCCGTCGAGAAGCTCGGAACCGCCAGCGCCAGCGCCAACCCCATCATCCATCCCATGTTCAACTTGCGCATCTTGAATGCCTCCTCCGTCGGGTACCTCGTGCAAATTAGGTCGAGGTCCATCGCTGTCAACCAGACCGTCCTCCGTAGGCAATTCCTCGGAGCGAGGTAACGGTTCCACGTGGGTGGCGTTACGCCGCCGTGACCTGCGCGCGGGCCGTCCCTCAAAACGTCGTCGAGGTCGCTTGCTGCCGCCGGGCACGACCGTTGCAAAACCCGAAAGGCGCTGTGATGGGGGGCGGGGCGGTGATTGCTGTGTTGTGGTTGGCGTCGCCAGACGTCGATCGTCTGCGCCATGAGGCCAGCGACGATCTACTGAAGGGCCAGTTCGACAAAGCGCGCCGCGAGCTGGAACAGGTGCTCGAGGCGATGCCGCGTGACGCGCCCGCGCAGCGCGACGCGGCCCGCGCCGCGTCGGCGGCCGGGCAGTTCGACTACGCCGTCGCCGCGCTCGAACGCGCGCATCATTTCGAGCATCACACGCGCGATCCCGAGATTCACTATCTGCGCGGCGAGGCGCTGTACGCGCTCGGACGCGACGACGAGGCGAGGCGCGAGCACCAGATCGCTGAGCTCGAGATCGGAAAGGCGCCCACCGCGAAGATCGAGAAGCTGTGGCTTGCCCGCATCTACGCCCGCCGCGGCTACGTCGTCCTGGCGGACCGCCTCTATGAATCGATGCTGCCCGCGCCGCCCGCGTTCGACGCGGAGGTTGCGCTCAACCAGGCGGACGCGCACCTGATCAATGAGGACTGGGGGGGCGGCGCGCGCGTGCTGCGCCGCTATCTCGCGCTCGATCCGAAGAACGTGCGCGGCCGCGAGATGCTCGGATGGGCGCTGGAGGCCGGCGGCGATCTCGACGGCGAGCTCGAGGTGCGGCGCACCCTGTCCGACGACCAGCCGTCGCCGGCGCACG
>DATMZL010001674.1:0-4253 GCA_035607075.1 Polyangia bacterium | reverse complement strand
CCACGCCCGGAACCGACCTGCGCGAAGTCGTCCGGGCCGCCGTCGACGAGCTGTGCGCCGCCCATCCGCGCGCCGAGATCGCGCTCAAGAGCGACCAGCCGATCGCGGGCACGTGGGATCCCGATCGCCTGGCGCAGGTCGCGTCCAATCTCATCGGGAACGCCATCGTTCACGGCACCGGACGCGTCGATGTCAGCGTCCGGGGCAACGACAAGGAAGCGATCCTGGAGGTGCGGAACGGGGGCACGCCGATCCGCGCCGACGTGGTGCCGCGCATCTTCGAAGCGTTCCGGCGACCGTCTGGACCACTCTCGGGCCACTCCGATGGACTCGGGCTGGGGCTGTTCATTGCCGAGAGAATCGTGACCGCCCACGGGGGCACGATCGCCGTGCGTTCGAGCGCCGAAGAGGGCACCACCTTCGCCGTCACGATGCCCGCCGCGCCGTCGCCAGCGACCGCAGACGCGTCCGTCCTCGAGGAAGGCTCCGCGGAGACGGCCGAGGCGGCGCACCTCGCGATCGGGTGACGCGTCGTCGGGCAGGAACTGACAGTGGCGGCGCGTCACTGTTCAACCGGACCTGGATGACGACATTCAAGCCCATGACTGAAGGCAGCTTCAAAGGCGTCGGTGGCATCCGGATCTTCACGCGCGAGTGGCAGCCGGAGGGCAAGGCGCACGGCGTGGTCGTCATCTCGCATGGATTGAACGCGCACAGCGGCTTGTACGCATGGGCGGCCCAGCAGTTCACCTCCAACGGGCTCGCGGTCTACGCGCTGGATCATCGTGGCCGCGGCCGGTCCGACGGCGAACGCTTCTTCGTCAAGAAGTTCGCGGACTGGACGAGGGACCTCGCGACGTTCATCGACATCGTCAAGACGCGCGAGCCGGGCCTGCCGGTGTTCCTGCTCGGTCACAGCGCGGGCGGCGTGATCGCCTGCGGCTACACCCTGGACCACCAGGACCAGATCGCGGGCCTCATCGTCGAGGACTTCGCGTATCAGATTCCGGCGCCGGACGTCGCGCTGGCGATCCTCAAGGGGGTGAGCCATGTGGCGCCGCACGCGCACATCCTCAAGCTGAAGAACGAGGACTTCTCGCGCGACCCGGCGGTCGTGGCGGCGCTGAACGCCGACCCGCTGATCGCGAACGAGTCGCAGCCGAGCGAGACGGTCGCCGAGCTGGTGCGCGCCGACGAGCTGCTCAAGAAGAGCTTCCAGAAGATCACCCTGCCGCTCCTGATCCTGCACGGCACCGCCGACAAGGTGACGAAGCCGAGCGGCAGCCAGGAGTTCTACGAGAAGGTCGGTTCGAGCGACAAGACGTTGAAGCTGTACGAGGGGCACTTCCACGACCTGCTGGCCGACATCGGCAAGCAGCAAGTCATGGCGGACATCCAGGCCTGGATCGACGAGCGCCTGGGGACGAACCTCCCGCGCAGCCGGGACGAGCTACGCACCTGAATCGCAAGTTGCTGGTGCTCGTGCCAGCCTGTGGCCTGGCCGGCGCGCTGGTCGCCACCGCGGCGGCGCGGCGCAGCGCGCCGCTCGATGCGGCGGGCAACAGCGTGCGGGCGATGAACGCCATCACGGACATCTCGAACGCGCTCGCCGCGAATCCCTACCTCTCGCAGCCGCGGTGACGTCCCCGCTACGGCTACGGCACCTGTCCTCGCACGCACCAGGCGCGCGCTTTCAGCGTGAATGAACCGTCGGCGCGGTCGCCGAGAAGCCGGCGGCGCAGACGGGCCTCCAGATCCTTGCGGCGCTCGTCGGAGAGCGCGGCGACGTAGGCGCCGCCCGGGCCGGTGCCCTTCAGAAACGGCGTCCAGTAGTCGTCGAACGACGAGAACGCCTGGTCGATGACCACGGGCGCTTCGCGAACGTCGCCCAGGCCCCCGTGCTTCCAGAGCGCGCCGAGCTCACCACGACGCGAAAGCTTCATGTTGCGCTCGTGCTTCGGCGACGCGTCGGGGTCGAGGGTCACGACCTCGTCCCAGAACAGTCGCAAGCCCACCATTCCGTCGCCGTAGTCCCACACGCAGGCGCTGACGATCCCGCCCGGTCGCGTGACGCGCTTCATTTCGCTGACGGCCTTGCCGTGGTCGGGGATGAAGTTCATCACCAGCAGCGCCATCGCGTGGTCGAACGACGCTTCTTTGAATCGAAGCGCCTGGGCGTCGCCGACCTCGAATGTCGCGCGGGACGATCGCGCGCTCGTCGTCGCGTAGGCGACGAACGCGGCGGACGGATCCACGCCGACGATCTGGCTCCGCGGCAGCGCCGCCTCGAGCGTGAGGGCCACCGCGCCCGTGCCGGTGCCGACATCGAGGATGCGGTCGCCGTCCTCCACACCGGCGAACGCCACATGCGACGGCACGAGCAACCGGCTCCAGCGACCCATGTAGAGCTCGTAACCCTCGCCGATCGAGAACATTCAGTTCACCCTCCTGTCGAGCCACGCGCCACGAGCGTGTGAGATGCGCCGATCCGCCGCCGCGTGACACTCGAAATGATGCCGTCATAGCACCGCGCCGCTCGCATCGAAGCGCCCACGACGTCAGGGAGTCACGCCGGACCTGCTCGGTCGAAGCCGATCGCAACGGGATCGCCGACACGTACGCGCCCGGGCTGCAGCACCTCGCAGTCCAGCGCGAACGTGCCGCCGAGCTCGCGGTGGATCCGGAGCAGCACCTCTTTGTCCTGCTCGACGGTGTCCGGATCGAACGTCGTCATGATGCAGCGCTGGCGAAGGCTGACGATCCCGATGACGGCGTCGCCGATGTGAAGCCGCCCGCCTTCCCAGTCGCGCTCGGCCAGCCCGGCCACGCCCGCGATCAGAAGGTTGGGCCGAAACCGCCGCCGGTCGTAGCCGAGGAACGCGACCGCGCCGTCGGTCGCCACCGTCAGCGGCAGCACGTCGAACCGATCGTCGCCGTCGTCATCTTCGTGGGCGGCGCGCATCAGATATGCGCCGGAACCCGCCGCTTCCTCGACGTCGCGACCGACCGCGGCGGATCGCCAGGCGCGCCCGTCCACGCGCGGCTCCCCGTCCGCTCCCAACGTCGCCCGATGTAGCAGGAGCCGCGGGCGCGAACGCGATGTCACGACGCGACCGCGTGGGTCGCGCACGTGAACCACGCGGTCGCCCGGAATCCCGTGCTCGTCGATCCACGTCTCGGTCAGCGCCTCGCCGCCCATCGACTTGACCGGGTAGCGCCAGATCTCCGCAAGATTCACGCGGACTTGGATGCCCCGATCGCCCGGACCGTGACGCCCGAGGACGCGTCGCAATTAAGGCGGCCCCCGACATCGACGCCGGCTCTCCGGACCTAAGTTGCCGGCTAACGAAGGAAGGGGCGCATTGCATGTCGGGCCAATCCGGTATTTCAAGCGGCTGCCCGCCCGCGTAATGATCGGGCGGTCGGGCGAACATGTCGGCAAGTCGGTTTGTCTCACCTGAGTCGCGATCACGCCGTGAGATCGCTCCCGACCGACGGGAGCGTGCCCCGCGCGGGACGTTCCGGCGTTTCGCGGATGTATTGACCGCCGCTCACACGTCCGCCGAGGTCGTCCGCGTCGTTCTGTCGGAAGCGACCAGCAGAGTCGGCGCTGCCGGCGCGGCAATCTTCCTCGTCGCCGGCGACGAGATGTCGCTGGAGCTGGCGGGCGCCGTCGGGTACGCGCCGGCGCTGACCGATCGGTTTGCGCGCCTGTCGGTGCAGGCGCCGCTGCCAATCCCGCGCGCCTTCGTGGAGGCGGAGGCGGTGTTCGTCGAATCGCCCGAGGAATTTCGGCGCAGATACCCGACGATCGCGGCGACGACGCTGACGGGCACTTCGTTCGCCTGCTTTCCGCTCGCCGTGGACGGCCACCGCCTGGGCGTCGTGGCGTTCAGCTTCGGGACCCAGAAACAATTCGCGCCCGAGGAGAGAGGCCTCCTCGCGGGCGTGGCGCGTGAAAGCGCCGTCGCGCTCGAACGTGTCCTGCTCTACGAGACCGCGACGCGCTCGGCACGCCGCGCCGACATCGCGCTGCAGGATCTGGCGATCCTCTTTCAGGTGACGGATGCGCTGAACCGCAGCACCTCGCTCGAAGACGCCCTGGGCGTCGCGCTCGACGGAATCGGACGCATTCTGGAGGTGACGAGGAGCTCGATTCTCCTCCGCGACAATCGCGGCGTGATGCGCTTCGCCGCCTGGAAGGGCCTGTCCGAGGACTATCGGCGCGCGGTCGACGGACATTCGCCGTGGGC
>DATMZL010001457.1:0-2040 GCA_035607075.1 Polyangia bacterium | reverse complement strand
CCCGATACCGGTGCGCCCGACGCAACCCCGGCGCCCGCGGCCGACGCCGCTGCGGCCCAGCCGATCACGCCCGTCACTCCGGCGCCGGCGCCCGCGCCGCCTGCGCCTCCCGAACCGCCCGCCGAGACCGTCGTGAAGGCGCGCCGCCCGATCAGCGCGGCGTCGTCGTTCTCGGTTCGCGATCGCGACTTCGAGCTGCGGCCGATCGGCAGCGTGCAGGACATCCTGCGCGTGACGCCGGGACTTGTCCTGGTCCAGCACTCGGGCGGCGGCAAGGCGAACCAGTACTTCATGCGCGGCTTCGACTCCGACCACGGCACCGACCTGGCGCTGTCGATCGACGGCGTCCCGATCAACATGGTGTCTCACGCGCACGGCCAGGGCTTCGCCGACACGAACTTCATCATTCCGGAGGTCGTGGAACGCGTGCAGATCACGAAGGGCCCCTACTTCGCTGGTCAGGGCGACCTGGCGACGTCGGGCACCGTCAACATGGTGTCGCGCGACGAGTTCGAGCACAGCTCCGCCGCCGCGGGCCTCGTCGGATCGCCCGGCCACGGATCGGCTGGCTATCGGGGCCTGGCGATCGCCAGCCCCAAGTTCGACGGCGGCGACGTGAAATTGAAGGCGACGTTCGCCGCCGAGCTCGGACGCACGAACGGGCCCTTCGACAATCCGGAGAACTGGGACAGGTACAAGCTCTTCAACAAGCTGACGTTCGTGGACCCGACCTGGTCGCTCTCCGTCGGCGAGATGAGCTACGCCGGCAACTGGTTCGGCTCCGGTCAGATCCCGGCCCGCGCCGTGCAATCGAGCCAGGTCACGCGCTTCGGGTCCATCGATCCCGACGAGGGCGGCAACACGGCCCGTCATCAGCTGTTCGCGCAGGTCCGCCTGTCTCCGACGCCGAACAGCCAGCTCGACGTGCTGGCGTACGCAGGGCTCTACCGCTTCAACCTCTTCTCGAACTTCACGCTGTTCCTGCGCGACCCCGACAACGGCGACGAGATCGAGCAGGTCGACCGCCGCGTCTTCTACGGCGGCCGCTTCTCGTATCGCATCGTGCGAGCGCTCGGGCCGATGACGCTCGACACGACGATCGGCGCCGACGCGCGCAGCGACGACATCCACGGCGAGCTCTGGTACACGGTGCACCGCCAGCAGCTCACGGGCGTGCGCAACGACGACATGCACGAGACGCTGGTGGGCGCCTACGTCAACGAGGAGATCGCGCCGCTCCGCTGGCTACGGCTGGATCTCGGCGGGCGGGCCGATCTGATCTCGTTCGCCGTCGACAACCAGCTTCCAAACCCCGACCCGACCGCGCCGGTGAGCGGCGTCGGTGCGGACCACCAGTTCAGCCCCAAGGCGAGCCTGATCCTCACGCCGGTCGATCGGCACGCGGCGCAGCTCGACATCTACGTCAACTACGGGCACGGGTTTCATTCAAACGACGTGCGCGGCGTCTTCACGCAGCCGGCGGTGACGCCGCTGACCCGCGCGGTCGGCGAGGAGATCGGCGCGCGCGCGCGCCTGTTCGGGCGCTGGGATCTGGCGGCGGCGCTCTGGCGGCTGGACCTCGACAGCGAGACGGTCTGGGTCGGCGACGCGGGGACGACCGAGGCCGGTCCGCCGACGACGCGCAGAGGAATCGAGCTCGAGACGCGCTTCGAGATCACGCGCTGGCTCGCCGCGGATCTCGATCTGACGTTCACGCAGTCGCGCTTCGCGCTCGCCGACACGAACGGCGGCGGTCTCGCGCTCGCGCCCAAGCAGACGTGGGCGGGCGGCCTGTCGGCGCGGCACGCCGTCGGGCCCGGCGTCGCACGCGCCGGCCTACGTTTCTTCGGCATCGGCGATCGCCCCGCGACCGACGACGGCGCGCTCACGGCGCCCGGCTTCACGCAGGTCGATCTGCACCTCGGCTGGCGGCACCGCTGGTTCGACGTCGCGTTCGACATCGAGAACCTCCTCGACGGCGCCTTCCGCTCGGCGCAGTTCGCGACGGTGAGCCGCCTGCGCACCGAGCCCGCCGTGGGC
>DATMZL010000555.1:0-2803 GCA_035607075.1 Polyangia bacterium | reverse complement strand
GCCAGCCCGCCTGCCACAACTCGTATTGTCCCACCCACTCGAGGCGCTCGTCCGGGCGGAGCTCCGGAATCGCGGACGCGACCGCCCTGCGCGCACGCGCGACGTAGTCGCCGAGGTCCGTCGCCTCGGCCGGAGCGATGTGGACGTACGTGCAGAGCTGCCCGTGCTCGACGCGGACCAGGGCCGGCTCTGTCCGGAGCGCGACACGACCGAGGAGCGCGAGTGGAACCGGGGCTGCCCCCGCCTCGGCGCCGGCGCGCACCGTCGCGTCGCGCAGCCGATCCGCGTCGGGACGCACGTTCTGAAACACGCCGGTGAGCGGCTCGGGCAGCACGCGCACGCGCAAGCGGCGGCCCTCGCGATCGATCTCGCCCACCTGTCCGCCTGACAGGATGAGGTCGGCCGTCGCGCGAGCGAGCGCCGGGTCGACGTGATGACGCGCGATCGCGTCGGGATCGGGAACGAATCCGATCCGGACCTCCTCACCGAGCGAGTCGGACACCGCGCTGGCCGTCCCTGGCACCCGCTCCACGGCGGCGCGCGCGGCGTCGCTCAGCGCTGCCAGACGCGCCGGATCGGCGGCGACGATCCGGAGGCCCACCGGCGTCCTCACACCGGTCGACATCATGTCGATCCGCGCGCGCACCGGACCGGTCCATGTGCCGTTCCATCCCGGCCGGCGCACGACCTGATCGAGACGCTGGATCAGCTCGGCGGAGCCGACGCTGCGTGGCCAATTCTCCCGCGGCTGGAGGCGGACCGTCGTCTCCGCCATCGTGTACGGTGCGGGATCCGTCGCGGTGTCCGCGCGTCCGACCTTGCCGAACACCGAGCGGACCTCGCTCACGCCCCGCAACGCCAGGTCTTGCCGCCCGACCTGGTCGGCGGCGGCGTCCGGCTTCACGCCGGCCGCGGTGGTCGGCATGTAGAGGAGATCTCCTTCGTCGAGGCGGGGAAGGAACTCCGCGCCCAGGCGGGGCGCGAGCAACACGCTCGACGCGATCGCGAGGCCGGCGGTGGCGATGGTCAGCCCGGGCCGCTCGAGCGCAAAGCGAACGAACGGCCGATAGACCGCGACCAACCGCCGGGTGAGCGGATTCGCGAGCTCCGGGATGATGCGCCCGGCGGCCAGCACGCGATCGCGCAGCGCCGGAGCGACGGTCACAGCCACCAGCGCGGCCGCCGCGAACACGAGGGTCTTGGACAGCGCGAGCGGGCGAAGGAGCCGGCCGGTCTCGCCCGTGAAGGCGAGCACCGGCAGGAAGCTCAGTGCGGCGATCACCAGCGACGTGATGATGGCGGGAGCGAAGGCGCCTCCCGCCGCCAGGATGTGCGCGCGCCGGCCAGCGGCGCCCGAGCCGTCTCGCTCGAGGCGCCGGTGGCACGCCTCCAGCGCCACCACCTCGGCGTCGACCGCCATGCCGAGCGCGATCCCAATGCCGCTCAGGCTCATCACCGTCACACGCACGCCCAGCAGCCACATCGCGCCGAACGCGAGCAGAACGACAAGAGGCAACGTCGCCATCGGCAACAGCGCGCTCCGCCCGTGAAGTAAGAAAAGCAGCAGCACGAACGCCACCACTCCGACCTCTTCGGCGAGCGCGCGGAGCTCCGTCCTCTCGATTCCGCGCGCCAGCTCGGAGCGGTCGTAGACGACGACCAGCTCGACACCACGAGGTAGGCGCGCGCGCTCGCGTTCGAGCACCGCCTTCACGAGGTCGATCAAACGGACGACGTCAGCGTCGGGGCGCGCGATGACGATGCCGCCCACCGCCGGGATGAAACCGTCGAGATCGGCGAACCCGCTCGCCATCTCACCCGCCAGCCGCGCCTGCGCGACCGCGGGATCCAGCGCGGCCCCGACGCGATCCATCGTTCGATCCTTCGTTCGCGACGTGGCCAGCGCCGCCCGAACCGACGCCACCACGTCGGAGAACGCGACGCCCTTGCGGCGCAGGTCGGCTGGCCGCGCCTCCACGACGAGCTGCTCGCCTTCGCCTCCCACCGAGGCGACCTCGGCCACGCCCGGAATCGCCGCCAGCGCGGGCCTGATCACCTCGTCTTGATGGCGCCGCATCCCGGTCGGCGACTGCGGCGAGATCCGATCGCCCTCGAAGTGGTGCATGTCCCGGACGCCCGGGAGCGCGAGCACGTACTGGAGGACCCACCCGGCGCCCGACGCCTCGGGCCCGACCTGCACGCGCAGGCCGTTCGGAAAATCGATCGCCGCCAGGCGCCGCGAGATCTCCGCCCGTCCCGGCGCCACGCGCGACGCGGCGTCGAACACCACCTCCACGTACGCCATCCCGGACATCGACGATCCGCGGATCGCCACTGCGCCCGGGACGCCGTCGAGGGCGACGGTCAGCGGCCGGGTCACGCGGTCGGCGACCTCGGCGGCCGCGTGGCCCATCCAGTCCGCGACGACGGCGACGCGCGGGTCGGCGAGATCGGGCAAGGCATCGCGCGCGCAGGACCGCCGGCCGGCCTCGCCCGCGAGCGCGGCCAGCAATCCGATCGCGATGATCAAGCCGGGCCGGCGCGCGCAGAATGCGACGACGCGCCCGATCACGATGGGCACCCTGGAAGGGTTCCCAAACCCTCCCGCGACGCGATCACGGCGCCACCGCCGTTTCGCCGGCGAGGATGGAACGAAGACGTTGCTCGGCGCCGAGAAAGAAGGCATTGACGATCACCACTCGCTCGCCCCTGCCCAGGCCGGCTCGTACGGTGGCGAAGCCGTAAAATGACCTCCCCGTTTCGATCTTTCGCCGGACGAAGGTCCGGCGATCGCCGGACGCCA
>DATMZL010000039.1:0-8181 GCA_035607075.1 Polyangia bacterium | reverse complement strand
CGTGCGCGAAAAACCGGATTCGCAGGAAATGACGAGGAGACGAGAGATGAGAAGCGCGCCTTGGATCATGTGGGGAGTGGTTCTGGTCGGAGCAACGACCGTGGCCGCATGTTCTTCGAGCAACAACGGCACGGGTAAAGGTGGCGCCGGCGGCAGCGCCACCGGCCACGGCGGGACGACGGGTGCGGCCGGCACGAGCGGGACCACGGGCGCAGCGGGCGCCGGTGGAACGACGGGCGCCGCGGGCACCGGCGGTGTCGGTGGCTCCACGGCGGGAACGGGTGGCACGGGTGGCACAGGTGGATCGCTCGCGTGCACGCGCGCGACGCTGATGGGGGCGACGCAGGCGCTCGCTCAGGCGCTGATGAGCGCGGACGCCACGAAGCTGCCGCTGGCCACCAACGCCACGTATCACGAGAACCTGGAGACGCCCACGTTCACGCAGAGCATCTGGGCGGCGCCGCTCACGCTCGCACACCAGCGCGACTTTCTCGACACCACGCAATGTCAGACGTGGAGCGAGATCGTCGTGACGACGGCGGACCATCCCTACGTGCTCGGCTTCCGCCTGACGATGACGGCCGGCAAGGTCTCCGACGTCACGTCGCTGGTCGCCGACATGGGCGATTTCCACTTCGACGCCGCGATGTTCTTCACGGGAACCAGCACCGAAGACTGGAGCGTGATCCCGGAGGCGCAGCGCCCCACGCGCGAAGCGGTGATCGCGGCCGGCAACGCCTACTTCGACTACTTCAACGATCGCACCATCACGGTGCCGGTCTCCTCGACCTGCACACGCCTCGAGGGCACGAACAACGATCCTTGCCTGGAGGCGCTGCCGCCAGTCGGCCGGGTGATGGTCACCCAGCGCATGCCGCTGTTCGACGAGACCCTGGGGACCGCCGTGTTCCTCGATCGCTTCCGCGGGCTGCCCGATTCGCACGCGTTCCGGATGGTCGGCGGGGAGATCACGCACATGCACGCCATCATCATCTGCGATCCGACGTGCGCGCCTCCGGCGTCGGACGCGGGCACGGACGCGGCGACTGACGCGGGCGACGCCGGCGGAGCAGGCGGAACGGGCGGCGCGGGTGGAACGGGCGGAACGGGCGGCGCGGGTGGAACGGGCGGCGCGGGTGGCGCAGGCGGAACGGGCGGCGCGGGTGGAGGAACCGGAGGCGCCGCCGGAACCGCCGGTTCAGGCGGAATCGGTGGCGCGGGCGGCCGAGGCGGCACGGGTGGCGCGGGCGGCAACGGCGCCTGACGTCAGCGGCGGATCGCGCTTCAGCGCCGCCGATACGTGATCCGCAGATCGTCGTTCCAGTTGACGTCGTCCTCGCACAGCTGCCAGACGCCGGCGATGGTGGCGCCGCCGTCCGCGAAGCTGCCGGTGAACCGCTGCGAGAATCCGGGCGCCTCCCGCCAGATCCGCCACGCCTGATCGTCGATGCTCGCGTCGAACACGCGGAACACACCGCGCGAATCGAAGTAGTGCATCGTCAGACGCCGCTCGCCGTCGGCGGCGGGGGTCGCAGCGCCTTTGTGGGCGCGATCCTGGTCGGTGAACCCGATGAGCGAGATCGCGTCCGGGATGTCGGGATGATCCGTGTGGGTACGCAGAATCAGGAAGCGTTCGCCTTCCAGCCATTCGCCGCTGACGGTGCCGCGCAAGACGACGCCAGGGAGCAGGCGATGGGTGGCCTCGGTGGTCCAGGTGCCGACCAGCCGGCCGAGCGATTCCAGCGCCGGTTCGTTCGTCTTCGTGCTCATGTCCGAAGTTTCGCCTCGACCCAACCTTGACCGCAACCGGTCGATACCTAAGAATCGCGGAAGGAGCAGAAGCCACGACCAGGAACGGGCTGCCGACGAAGCGAGGGGCCACGCCGTTTGCGGCGGTGGCGCTCGCGGCGCTCTGTCTCGTCGGACAGCTGTTTAGCTTCGCGCACCTGGGCCTCGTCAGGCACGTCACCTGTCCAGAGCACGGTGAGCTGGTTCACGCCGACGGGGACGCTCTGGATGCGGCCGCCGGGGCCGCACGATCGCAGCGATCCCAGCTATCCGAAGACGCGCTGCCGTCGTACGGCGACGTGCCGTCGCTTCCGTCCGGCCACGGCCACGACCACTGCCTGGTCACGACGCTGCGGCGCGATCACCTGGCGCACCAGCCGTCTCACGCCGCCGTCGTTGCCCAGCCCGAACAATCGATAGCCAGCCACGCGGGCGGCGATGAACCGTCCGCCGCGTTCGCGCTGTTCCGCCTCGCGCCGAAGAACTCGCCTCCCGTCGCGTAGTCTGCAGCGAAGGGCGACCGATCCCGCGTGTGCGCGCTTGCGCCGCGCGCGTCGTCGCCCGCCACACTGTGCGGTCCTCATACGCACAGACACAGCGCCGGCGCCCCGCTTGGCGCGAGGTCCCTGAAGCGCAACGCGCTTTGGGGCGGCCCGACCGAACGACGCAGCGAGGATTCCGAACATGATTGCCCCCATCCTGATAGCCGGCACCTACCTGGCCGCGGCGGAACCTGCGCCGACGGAGCAGAAGCCGCCGGAGCAGAAGCCCCTCGACGCGCGCGTCGAGGATCTCGAACGCGAGGTCGAGCGCCTCAAGCTGCAGGCGCCGCAAAGTCCAGAAGAGCAGCCAGGCGCCGCGCAAGCGCCGGCACCCGCCGCGGCCAACACGTCGCCGAACGCGTTCAACCCCACCATCACCGTCGTGGGCAACGGCCTCTATCGCTACGACGACAAGCCCGTCGCCGTCGACGGCACGCGCATCGACAAGACCTTCAACCTCCGCGAGGTCGAGCTGGACCTCCGTGCGGCGGTGGATCCGTTCGCGGACGGCGTCGTGATCCTCTCCGTTCCCTCCGACGTCCCGGGCACGTTCTCGATCGCCGTGGAGGAAGGCTTCGTGACCATCAAGCGCCTGCCGGTGCCGCTGCTCGACGAGCCGCCGCTGGGTCTCAAGCTGAAGGTCGGGCGCTTCCGCACCGAGGTCGGCCGCATCAACCGCCTCCACCTTCACGACCTGCCGCAGGTGACGCGGCCCCTCGCGGCGGAGGAGTTTCTCGGCCCGGACGGCTACATCGGCAACGGAATCTCCGCGCAGTTCTTCATCCCGACCCCCGACGACGCGTCTGCCGTGGAGCTGACCGCGCAGGCGCTCGCCGGCGGGGGAGCCGCCGTCGCCGACGGACCGTCGCGCACGCCAGCGGTCGTCGGCAACCTGCGCTGGTTTCGCCCGTTCGCGGATGACCACAACGTCGATCTGTCGTTGATCTTCAACTACGGCCGCACCGATCCCGACGGAACGCTGAACGCGTTCACGTACAGCGCCGACTTCCTCTACCGGTGGAAGCCGCTTCGCGGCGGCGAGTTCCATTCGTTCGTGCTCGGCGGCCAGTTGTTCTACTCGCGGCGCCAGTTCCTGCAGGGCATCGACGTCGACGGCGACGGCGTGCCCGACATGTTCGAGCGGCGCGACGCCTCGCCCTGGGGTTACTTCGCCTGGGCGCAGTTCCAGTTCGCCCGCACGGTGTACCTGGGCGTGCGCTGGGACGAGACCACCGCGATCACGGACGCGGCCGTCCGACGGCGCGCGACCAGCGGTTACCTGACCTGGTACGCGAGCGAGTTCCTCCGCTTCCGCCTCGGATACGAGCATCGCTTCAGCGACGTCGCGGAAGAAGACGGCCGGAACTCCGTCTTCGCCGAGCTGAACTTCATCTTCGGCGCGCACCCGCCGGAGCCGTTCTGGGTGAACAAGTGATCGGACGAAAGGACCTCGTGATGCACAAGCTATTGGGTTGGACGCTGGTCCTGCTGGCGCTGACGTTCGGCGCGGCCCCGGCGCACGCCGATTCGAAAAAGAAGGTCGCGTGCACGCTCACGACCATCGAAGCGCTGGTGCGCGAGGTGGGGGGCGATCGCGTCGAGGCTTTCAGTCTTTCGGCCGGCGATCAGGATCCCCACTTCGTGTCGCCGACGCCGTCGCTGATGAAGCGCGTGCGCGGCGCCGACATGCTGTTCGAGATCGGGATGCAACTGGAGCTGTGGGCCGACGAGGTCGCCACCGGATCGGGTAACCCGCGCATATTCAAAGGAAGTCCCGGCCGCGTGGCGCTGTCGACGGGCATCCCGAAGCTCGAAATTCCGACCACGCTCACGCGCGCCCAGGGTGACATTCATCCGGAGGGCAACCCGCACCTCTGGCTGGATCCGGTGCGCGCGAAGCTGCTCGCCGAGAACGTCGCCAACGCCCTCAAGGCCGCGTCGCCCCAGGACGCGAGCTACTTCGACACGCGTCTCCACGACTTCCAGAAGCGCGTCGACCGGGCGCTGTTCGGCGAGGAGCTGCTCAAGCTGGTCGGCTCCCAGAAGCTGTCGCGGCTGGCGGTCGACGGCCGGCTGCAAGAGTTCCTCGAATCGAACTCGTACGGCGGCAAGAAGCTGGCCGCCGTTGCGGGCGGCTGGCTGGCGAAGGCGCGGCCGCTGCGCGGGCAGAAGGTGATCGAGTTCCACAAAGTGTGGGCCTACTTCGCGTCCACCTTCGGCTTCCAGCTGGTCGGAACCATCGAGGAGAAGCCGGGCATCGCGCCCGGTCCCCGCCACGTCAGCGACACGATCGATCTCGTCAAACGCGACGGCGTGAAGGTCATCCTCGTCGACAACTTCTACGACCCGTCGCTGCCCACGCGGATCGCCCGCGACGGTGGGGCGCGTGTCGCGATCCTCCCGAACCAGGTGCGCGGCGAGAAGGCCGCCACCGACTACTTCTCGCTGATGGACCACGTGCTCGATCAGACGCTGAGCGCGCTCGCGCAGGCGCAGGGAGGCGCGCACCCGTGACGCACCTCCTGGAGCTCCGCTGGATGCTGCCGCCGCTGGTGATGTGCCTCGTGCTCACCGGCATCCACGGGTATCTCGGCATCCACGTCCTCAGCCGCAAGGTCATCTTCGTCGACCTCGCGCTGGCGCAGATCGCCGCGCTCGGAACCACGTACGCGCTGCTGCTCGGATACGACCCGCGGCTGCCGGGCGACAGCGTGGTGGTCTACTTCTTCTCGCTCGGGTTCACGTTCGTCGGCGCCGCCGTCTTCTCGCTGACGCGAATGCGGCACGAGAAGGTCCCCCAAGAAGCGTTCATCGGCATCATGTACGCCACCGCCTCGGCTGTCTCGTTGCTGCTGCTCGCGAAGGCCGCCGGCGAATCCGAGCACATCAAGGAGATGCTGGTCGGCAACGTCCTGCTGGTCACCTGGCCGACCATCGGTAAGACCGCGATCATCTACGCGCTCATCGGCGCCTTCCACTGGATCTGGCGGCGACCGCTCATCGAGATCTCGACCGATCCGGAAGCGGCCCTCGCGCGCGGGCGGCGGGTCCGCCTGTGGGACTTCCTCTTCTACGCGAGCTTCGGCTTCGTCATCACCAGCTCGGTGGCCGTGGCCGGCGTGCTGCTCGTCTTCTCGTTCCTCGTCGTCCCGGCCGTGATCGCGTTCATGTACCAGGTGCGGACGGCGCCGCGCATCGTGCTGGCGTGGACCGTCGGGACCGCGTGCAGCGCGGCCGGCATGATCCTGTCGTACTACGGCGATCTCCCGACGGGGCCGTCCGTCGTCTCCTGCTTCGCCGGCATCCTCGTGCTGGCGTCGGTCGTCTACTACATACGCAACGCCGCGCACCGCCGACGGGCAGCCGGTCGGGTGATCGGCGTGGCGGCCGTCGTCGGTTTGTTGTTCTTCGTCAGCACGTTCGCGCGGAAGGGCCAGGTGGCGCACGCGCACGGCGGCGCGTTCGACACCCTGGTGGCCGCCCTCGAGAGCGACGACGAGGGCGCGCAGATCGAGGCCCTCCACCACCTGGCCGAGATGAAGGATCCGCACGTCGTCCCTTACCTGGTACGAACCCTCGAGCACACGACGTCCGATCGCGTGACCGAACACGTCCTTCAGGTCCTGCCGGGGTTCGGCGATGCCGCGCTGGGAGCCGTGCCCGTCCTTCAGCAGGCGGCTCAGCGTCGCGATGACCCGTTCCTCCGCCTGGAGGCGGCGGCCGCGATCCTGCGATTGCGGGATCCGTCGGGGTTCGCCGCCGTGATCACGGTGCTGAGCGACGATCCCCCTTTGCTCGTCGATCAGAAGGCCGGCCAGCTTCTCAAGGAGATGACCGGGAACGACTTCGGCGTCGGCCAGACCGACGATGCGCCGGAGCGAGCCCGTGCGCGCGAGCGCCTGCAATCGTGGCTCGCGGAGAAAGGCGGGCGGCCGCGCTGGCGCCAGGACCTGCGGCGCTTCGAGTGATCGCCTTGCCTGGGTCGCCACGGCGACACAGGATTGGCGGCATGCCGCCCGACATCATGGAACGCGCCGCGCAGATGTTCCCCAAGCTGACCGCGGCTCAGATCGATCGCATCTCGAGCATCGGACAGCGGCGCGACGTGCGGGCCGGCGAGATCCTGTACGACGTCGGCGATCAGAACACCCGCTTCTTCGTCGTTCTGTCGGGCCAGATCGACGTCATCCGTCTGATCGGCGAGCGCGAAGAGCCCGTGACGAAGCACGGCACCGCCGAGTTCACGGGTGAGATCAACATGCTGTCGGCGCGCCGCAGCCTGGTGCGCGCGCGCGCCGCCGGCGACGGCGCCGTCCTCGCCGTCGATCGACAGGACCTGCGCAAGCTGGTGCAGCGCGATTCGGAGCTGAGCGAGATCCTGATGCGCGCCTTCATCCTGAGGCGCATCGCGCTGGCGAACCAGGAGACGAACGACCTGGTCCTGCTCGGGTCGCGCCACTCGGGCAACACGCAGCGCATCCGAGAATTCCTGAGCCGCAACGGCCAGCCGTTCACGTACCAGGACGTCGAGACGGATCCGTCGGTCCAGGTGCTGCTGGATCAGTTCCACGTCGGCGTCAACGAGGTGCCGGTCGTCGTCTGCCGCGGCGGCCACGTCCTGAAGAATCCGACGATCGAGCTGCTCGCGTCCGCGGCCGGCCTGAGCGCCGACCTCGACGCGACGCAGGTGCGCGAGGTCGTGATCGTCGGCGGCGGACCGGCGGGCCTGGCCGCCGCGGTCTACGGCGCGTCCGAGGGCCTGGACGTCGTCGTCCTCGAGAGCACCGCGCCCGGCGGACAGGCCGGCACCAGCTCGCGCATCGAGAACTACCTCGGCTTTCCCACCGGCATCTCGGGCCAGGCGCTGTCGGGGCGCGCGCTGACGCAGGCGGAGAAGTTCGGCGCGGAGGTGGCGATCGGGCGGACCGTCGTTCGCCTGGACTGCGACAGCCGCCCCTACCGGCTGTTCCTGTCGGACGGCCAGGTCGTGCGCACGCGCGCGATCATCATCGCCACCGGGGCGAAGTACCGGAAGCTGGATGTTCCGTCGTTCGAGAGCTACGAAGGCGCCGGCGTCTACTACTGCGCGACGTATCTAGAGAGCCAGCAATGCCACGGCGAGGAGATCGCGATCGTCGGCGGCGCGAACTCGGCGGGCCAGGCGGCGGTCTTTCTGTCGGGGGTCGCGTCGCGCGTGAACATGCTGGTGCGCGGCCCCGGCCTGTCCGAGAGCATGTCGCGCTACCTGATCCAGCGGATCGAGAACACGCCCAACGTCGTACTGCGGACGCGCACGCAGGTCGAAGCGCTGGAAGGCGACAAGGGCCTGGAACGCGTCCGGTGGCGGCACGTCGACAGCGGCGCGCGCGAAACGCGCGACATGCGGAACCTCTTCCTGATGACGGGCGCGGATCCCAACACCGACTGGGTGGCGGGCTGCCTGGTGCTCGACGACAAGAAATTCGTGAAGACGGGCGCCGACCTGCTGCCCGAGGATCTGGCGGGCGCCCACTGGCCGCTGCCCCGCCGCCCCTACCTGATGGAGACCAGCATTCCGGGCGTGTTCTGTGTCGGCGATGCGCGCGCCGCCAGCGTCAAGCGCGTCGCGTCGGCGGTGGGCGAGGGATCGATCTGCATCCAGCTGGTCCACCGCGCGCTGGGCGAGCTGTGAGCCGCGTCCAGGACCTGCTCGGCGTCGAGCTTCCCGTGATCCAGGCGCCGATGGCCGGCGTGCAGCGCAGCGCGCTCGCGGTGGCGGCGTCGAACGCGGGCGCGCTCGGCTCCTTGCCCTGCGCGCTTCTGGGCGTCGAGGAGATCCGCGCCGAGCTCGGGGCGATCCGCGCGCAGACGA
>DATMZL010001307.1:0-3807 GCA_035607075.1 Polyangia bacterium | reverse complement strand
TGACGCAGGCGTTCAACGGCGCGGGCGACACCTGGACGCCGACGTTCATCAACCTTTTCTGCTTCTGGATGTTCGAGATCCCGCTCGCCTGGTTGCTGTCCGGGCCGCTCGGCCTCGGCCCGACCGGCGTGTTCACGGCCGTGCTTGTCGGGTTCTCGACGATGGCGGTCGTCAGCGTCGTGCTATTCCGCCGCGGCCGCTGGAC
This sequence comes from Polyangia bacterium, assembly GCA_035607075.1. Classification (GTDB taxonomy): domain Bacteria; phylum Myxococcota_A; class Polyangia; order Fen-1088; family Fen-1088; genus JADGRB01. The sequence goes on along the minus strand of DATMZL010001307.1, from coordinate 3,602 downwards.
GCGCGTTCGCGTGTAGCAAGAAGACGGCCAAAGAAAATTGTCGACGCCGTCCCGGCCGGTTCGTCGCCTGGGTGAACCCTCGAAAGGAGACCGACCATGAAGATCCTCGCACTGTACAAGCCCGAGCAGCACAACCCGCCCACGCCCGAGTTGATCACGCGCATGAACGCGTTCATCGAAGAGATGTACAAGGCGGGCAAGCTGATCGCGACCGAAGGCCGCAAAGCGGGCGCCCCCGGGATGAAGATCCGGATGAGGAAGGGAGAGCTGTCGGTCACCGACGGCCCCTTCACCGAAGCGAAGGAGATCATCGGCGGGTTCGCGCTGATGAACGTCGCCTCGCGGGAAGAGACGATCGCGCTGACCAAGCGCTTCCTGGAGATCGCCGGCGACGGCGAGAGCGAGATCATCGAGATGTTCGAGGCGCCGGAGAATCACGGCTGACTTGCGCCACGGCCGGAAGGTGGTCTGATGGGGCGTCATGCCGGCGCCCGCGTCAGCCACCAACCAAGCGATCGAAGCGGTCTTCCGCATCGAATCGCCACGCCTGATCGCCGGGCTGGCGCGCATCATGCGCGACGTCGGCGTCGCCGAAGAGCTGGCGCAAGAAGCGCTGATGACGGCGCTGGAGCGCTGGCCCGAGACGGGCGTGCCGGACAACCCCGGCGCCTGGTTGATGGCGACGGCGAAGAACCGCGCCATCGACGAGCTGCGGCGGGGCAAGCGGCTGGAACGCAAGCACGAGGAGCTGGGCCGCGACATGGACGCGGAGCGTGACGACGCGGTGGCGAACGTGGAAGAGGCGATCGACGACACCATCGGCGACGATCTGCTGCGCCTCATCTTCACGTCCTGCCACCCCGTGCTGGCGACCCAGGCGCGCGTCGCGCTCGCGCTGCGCCTGCTCTGCGGCTTGACCACGCCCGAGATCGCGCGCGCCTTCCTGGTGCCCGAGCCGACCATCGCCCAGCGCATCGTGCGCGCCAAGCGAACGCTGGCCGACGCCCAGGTTCCGTTCGAGGTCCCGCGCGGCGAGGAGCTGGCGCCCCGGCTGGCGTCGGTGCTGGAGGTGATCTATCTCGTGTTCAACGAGGGCTACGCCGCAACCGCCGGCGACGACTGGATGCGGCCGGCGCTGTGCGACGATGCGCTTCGCCTGGGCCGGATCCTCGCGGAGCTCTCCCCGCGCGAGCCGGAGGTCCACGGTCTGGTCGCGCTGATGGAGATCCAGGCGTCGCGTGCGCGCGCCCGCCGGGGACCGACGGGTGAACCGATCCTGCTGCTCGATCAGGATCGCGGGCGCTGGGACCAGATCCTGATCCGGCGTGGGCTCGCCGCGCTGGAGCGGGCCGAGGCGCTGGGCGGCGCCCGCGGTCCGTACGCGCTGCAAGGGGCGATCGCCGCGTGTCACGCGCGCGCCCGCACCGCGGCGGAGACTGACTGGGCGCGGATCGTCGGCCTTTACGGCGCGCTCGCCGAGCTGACGCCGTCGCCGATCATCGAGCTGAACCGCGCCGTCGCGCTGGGCATGTTGATGGGTCCCGCCGCCGGTCTCGCGATCGTCGACGGGTTGCGGGCAGAGCCAGCGCTGGCCCGCTATCACCTGCTGCCGAGCGTGCGCGGCGATTTCCTCCTGAAGCTGGGACGGAACGACGAGGCGCGCGCAGAGTTCGAACGCGCCGCCTCGCTGACGCAGAACGCCCGCGAGCGCGACATGCTGCTCGAGCGCGCCGCCTCGGCGAAATAGCCCGAAACACGATTCGTAGCTGGGCCTCTACGTTCCGTAGAGCGCGCGATCCGGCGCGCGGCGCGGCCGCGGGTATGGCGGCATCCCACGCGGGAATCGGCGGTGGCACATCGGCTGCAATTCAGCTCCAGCGAAAGGAGCTGTTACAAATGTCCACCTCAGTCCGCTTCACGAAGATCCTCACCGCGGTCGCCATGACCGCTTCTCTCGCCGCCTGCAACGATCTCTCGCCGTCGTCCAAGAAGACGCCGACGCAGACGCCGGTGCCGGCGCCGGTCGCCACGACCGAAACGCTCAAGCCGATCGAGGCACCGGCGCCTGCCGAAATGCCGCCCCCGATCGCGAAGGAGACGGTCAAGCAACCGGTCGCCGTCGAGAACGACGACGACGGGCCCCACCCGCCCGACACGCTGGCGACGGCGCGCAAGCTGCTCGACGATAAGCAGTACGACAAGGCGCTGAAGCTGGCGGGGATCGCGGTCAAGAAGATGCCCAACCGTTCGGGCGCCTGGAACACGCTCGGGCGCGTCCAGCTGCAGATGGGCAAGCGCAAGGACGCGATCGAGTCGTTCGGGAAGGCCGTCGAGCTCAACGCGAAGAACTCGTACGCGCACAACAACCTCGGGCTCGCGCTGATCTACGACAAGCGCTACGAGGAGGCGGTCGACGCGCTCGAACAGGCCGTCGAGCTCGAGCCCGTCGAGGCGTTCATGTGGAACAACCTCGGCATGGCGTACGAGCAGCTCGATCGGCTCGACGACGCGCGCGTCGCCTACGGCAACGCCGTCGAGATGGACAGCGGCCTGGCGCGTGAAAGCCTGGCGCGCCTCGAGGGCGTCAAGTCGGTGATGCGCACCGCCAAGGTCGACACGGAGACCAAGGACGGCACGAGCGCGCCGACGGTGATTCGCGAGTAAGGGGCCAACACGATTGGCACCGGGGGCACGCCCGGCGCGGCAGGTCCGCGCCGGGCGTTTTTTTAGTTAGTATCCCGCGCCATGCCATCCCTCAGCCACAACCGCTATTTCGACGACCAGGTCCAGAGCATCGGCTACGAACGCAATGGCCGCCGCGCCACCGTCGGCGTGATCGCGCCGGGGACCTTCCACTTCGGAACGCAGGCGCCCGAACGCATGACGATCCTCAGCGGCGCGCTGTCGGTCAAACCCGACGGCGGCGACTGGGCGCTCTACCCCGCCGGCACCGCCTTCGAGATTGCGGGCCGCAGCGGCTTCGACGTCCGCGCCAGCGAGCCCTCTGCCTATCTTTGCGAATTTCTGTAGGCCGCACGGCCGCGCCGCGTGAAAACGTTTGCGGCTTGAGCCAGTGCAGCGCGGCACGGACACCTCCCCCACCGGGTGGGGTCTTCCATCAAAAAAATCGGCCTTGCGGCTTTGCTGGTCACGGCTTGCCAGGGTCCGGACGAGTACTTTCGGGGCCCCGACTTCGATGCGGGGCCGAGCGGGCTCGCCGGCCACGGCGGCAACGTGACCGGAACCGGCGGCGGCCCCATGGGCGCCGGCGGGATACCGACCGGCGCTGCCGGAAGCCTGGCGGGTAACGCTGGAACCAGGGGCAGCGCCGGCACGACAGGCAACGCCGGCACCACAGGAACCGCCGGGACGACCGGGATCGCGGGAACGACGGGCGGCGCCGGAACGACCGGGCGCGGTGGCACCACCGGAACCGCCGGCACCACCGGGACGGCCGGGCGCGGCGGCACGACCGGGACGGCTGGCCGCGGCGGCACCACAGGCAACGCCGGCACCACAGGAACCGCCGGGCGCGGCGGCACGACCGGGACGGCTGGCCGCGGCGGCACCACAGGCAACGCCGGCACCACAGGAACCGCCGG
>DATMZL010000635.1:0-2721 GCA_035607075.1 Polyangia bacterium | reverse complement strand
AGCGCCGCATCTTCTCCTGCGGGTGGCGGCCGATCTCGGGCACGCGCGCGGCCGTGTCGATGAAGAAGTTCGGATATTTGTCGAGCATGCGCGCGACGTTGTCCGGATCCTCGGGATCGTTGCCGAAGTGGACGCCGATGAACGTCGTCTTCTTGTGGCGCGCGACGAGCCGTTCGAACGCGTCGTAAAGCGCCTGCCACGACGGGATCCCGGGGCCGTAGAAGGACCATTCCGGGTGGACGCGCAGCTCGTCCCAGCGTTCGTTCTCGGGCGTGACCGGCTTCCAGAACGCCTTCGGATCGCCAATGTGGATCGCGACCGGCATGCCCAGCTCGCCGGCGCGCGCGAACAGCGGGTCGAGGCCGCGATCGTCTATCGTCAGCAGCGTCTTGCCGTCGGGCCCGGGGATGCCGAGCCCGAGTCCCTTCGTGATCTTGAGGCCGCGCGCGCCCAGCCGTTGTCCTTCGGTCAGCTGGGCGGCCATCGCTTCGCCGTACCCCTTGCCCATGCGCACCAGCTTGAAGTTGGGCGTCATGAACACCGCGATGCGCCCGCCGCCGTTTGCTGCCGCCGCGAGCTGCGTCTCCAGCATCTCGCGCGGCGGGCCCGGATACATCCCCGAAAGGTTGACGACGCCGTCGATGCCCCACTCGTTCATCAAGCGCACGGCGCGCGCGATGCCGTCCGGTCCGATGTGCGTGTGAACGTCGATGCGCCGGAAGCGGCGCGGTGGCGCGGGCGTCGTCGTCGCCGGCGGCGCTTTCACCGCCGGCGCGGGCGTGGGCGCCGCGGGCGCGCCGTCGGATGCGGCGGCCGCGCTGCGCGTTTCACGGCGACATCCGCCTGCTGCCAGCGTCGCGCACGCGAGGACGGCCCGGAGCGCGGCGCGGCGGTTCACATCAAGGCTCGCTGGGCGTCAGGATCTCGACTTCGGGCTTCTTCTCGGCCGGCTCGGCCGGGGCCTTCGCCTCGCCGCCCGTGCGCTTCAACTTCACGTTGAACTTCAGCGACTGCACGCCGCCGCGCCCGCGCGACCAGTCCGAACCGCTGATCATGCGCTCGTGCGGCTCGAATCCGTCCTTCTTGACGGTGATGGCGTGGTTCCCGCCCGGATCGATCTCCTTGCTGGAGAACGGCGTGGTCCCGACGGGAACGCCATCGATGACGACGTCGGCGCCCGCCGGGCTCGACGTGATCTTGAGAACGGGCGGGGCGACGATCGCGACCTCGGCCGGCTTCGCGTTCTCCGCCGGCTTCGCCGCTTCGGCGGGCTTGTCGCCCTTGTCCTTTTCGCCGCCTTTGTCGGCCTCGGCGGGCTTCGCTGTCTCGGCCGGCTTCGCCGTGTCCGAGCCCGCTTTCGCTTCCTTTGCCTCCTTCGCCTCCTTCGCCTCCTTCGCCTCCTTCGCCTCGTTCGCTTCTTGGCCGGCCGGGCGTTTCTCGGCCTGGGACGCTTTTTCGGCGGCCGCGGCGCGCGCTTCGGCACGCTCGCGCCGGCGTTTCGCCGTCTGACTCTCTTCGGACCGTCCCGACTTTTCCACCGCGGCGGTCTTCTCCGACGGCTTTTCGCCCTTGGCGGGCTTCTCGGTCTTATCGGCGGCCTTGTCCTCTGTCTTGGCGACCGCTTCCTCGGGCTTGGCGGCTTCTTTCTTTTCGGGCGCGGTCGCTCCGCTGCCTGCCGCTTCCGTCGGCGCAACCGGCGCGCCGGCGGCGCCACTCGGCGCTTCCGTGCCTGCTGCCGTGGGCGGCGTGGGCGGGTTCATGATCTGCCCGGCGGCGATCGGCGGCGAGGAGGCGGCCGCGGCGATCGCGTCGGCCGCCCGCTTCTCGCGCAGGCGCTTCACGTAAATGCCCGCTCCGGCGCCGCCGCCGCCGATGATCAGGATGCCGATCGCCCAGTAGATGCCGTTGCCGCGCTTCCGCTTGTAGCGTGTGTCGCTGCGGAAGCGGCCACTCTCCGTCGCAGCCGGACGGTCCGTCGTGATCCGCATCGGCACGCCCGCCAAAGATTTCGGCGGCGTCGTGGGCGCCGAGGGTTTCATCGGCGGCGGCGCGACCGGTTTCGCCGCCGGCGCCGAGCCCGAGTCGACCAGCGATGCCAGCGGCGCATCGAGCGGCGCGCCCGCCTTGCCGCCCGGCAGCGGTGGGGGCTCCGCCTTCCCGACGTCAGGGCGGCCGTCGGTCTTCGCGAGGCCGTCGAACAAGACGCCGCTCGCGGGATCGACCTGGCGCGGCTCGGTCAAGTCGCTCTCGGCGTCCCGCGCGATCGGGACGCCGCTCTCCGGCAGGACCTCGCCCTTGCCGGTGATGGCCTCGTTCTGCGAGAACTCCTCGGTCGCGGTGGAATCGAACACGCGCGTCGGATCGTCGTCGCCCGCCGCCGCCTTCGCGCTGGAACGGCTGACGACTGTCGGCGCCACCGTCGGCAGCGCCGGCGCCGGTCCGCCCTTTTCCTCGAGCACTGACAGCGCCTTGTCGATGTCCGCGGCGGTCGGCGCCTCGAACAACGCCGACGGAACCGGCACCGCACGCACGCCACTGGTGGTGCGCGGCCGGTTGAAGATGCTGGACCCCGTCGTGGAGTGCTGTCCCGAACGCGAACCCGTCAGGGGCATCGCGCTCACGGGCGCGGCGCCAATCGGCCCGGCGCCGACCGGCGGCGCGATCGGCGAATCCATCTTGTTCAGCTTCACTTCGACCGGGGGCGGCGGGGGCGGCATGGCG
>DATMZL010000052.1:0-3588 GCA_035607075.1 Polyangia bacterium | reverse complement strand
CGGGCGACCCGGCCACCGTGTACGTCCCGTCAGGCCCGTTCGCGGGTGGCATCCGCTTCAGCCGCAACGGCTGCCAGTCGTGGTCGTCGGTGCTCGACGATCAGAAGATCACGCAGATCGCGGTCGATCCGAAGAACCCGCTGCACATGGTCGCGATCGGGTTGACCGACGATCGATCGCGCCTGTTCGAGACGTTCGATGGGTGGGCGACGTTCACGCCCGCGCCCGTCGAGGGGTTGCCGCTGACCGAGGTGATCACGGTCGCGATCGATCCCACCAACCCGGCCCGCTGGTTCGCGAGCTCGCCGGGCGAGCAGGCGAGGACGAGTCTCTATGTGCTGCAGAACGGATTGTGGAATCGGGTCAACCTCCCCTCGTTCCAACAAGTGATCGACATAACCGCGCACGCGATCATCATCCCGCCGCCGCCCAATCCGAACCCCAATCCGAGCCAGAAGCCGACCATTTTCGCGGGACCTGTCGTCTCTCGCGACGGCGGTACGACCTGGAGCTTATCGCTGCTCAACGATCTCCTCGCCGCGGCCGTCAACCGCGGAAACACCTCGGATATCTACTTCTCCGCGAACGGCAACCTGGCTCACTCCGCGAATTACGGCACGTCGACACCACAGACCATCGGTCAAGCGCCAGTGGCAACGTCGCTCGCCGAGGACCCCACGAATCCTCTGATCCTTTATTCGGCTCACCCGTCGCTCGGGCTCTTCAAGACGATCGATGGCGGGCACAGCTGGGAGCCAATCCTCGCGCCCGGGGCCTCGCTTCCCTCGCGCGCGATTCGCGACATCGCGTTCGATCCCGCCGACAGTCGGACTGCCTTTCTTGTCGGCGACGACTATGGCGTGTATCGCAAGAGTCGGCCATCTGGCAGCGAAGCCGACGTGTGGACCCAGGTCGGCGGTAACGACATCGATCACACGACCTTCGGCGGCATCATGCGCCGGGTCCTGGTCGATCCTTTCAACCGACAAACAGTCCGCGTCGCCGGTCCGCTCACGTTCTACGAGAGCCCCGACGGTGGCGACAGCTGGGGCGCGCCGCGCGGTAAGCTATTTTTCCAGGACCTCGTCGCGATGGATCCGGTCACCCCGGACGTCGAGTACCTGCTCCCGAGCGGCACCGCGAGCGCCAGCGGCAACCTCGCCGTCAACCGCGGCCACGGCCCGACGCTCGACGGATTCCAGCTCTCGGGTTTCCCGGCGGGATCCACATTCCAGTTCGTCCAGTTCCAGTTCGCGAACGACGCGCGGCATACGGCTGTCATGTCCGTCAGCTCCGGGGCGGCGGCTTTCGGGTTGCGCCTCTTCTCGTTGAACGACATTGGCCCCGGAAGCGTCATCCCGGCCGTCGATCCGAACCCGGCCACCATCGTTTTCGGGCGACCGGTCCTCAGCCGGGCCGCTGGTTCGGATGGCGTCTACATCGGCCAAGTGCGCGGGAACCAGGTCTTCCTCAACCGGTTCCCGATCGTCGATGGGCAACTCGGAGCGCCGGAGGTGCTCGGAGCGCCGGGCAGCGGAACCATATTCTCGAGCCTTCTCATCGATCCCAGCTCGGGCGGACAGGTCATGTACACACTCGACCCGGGCTTCCAAGGGCTGTGGGAAAGCCACGATGGCGGCCGCACCTGGACTGTCGACCGCTCGGGTCCCCAATATCTGAGCCACATCTGGTTGTCGCCGCTCGACGGCGTCGTTTACGGCACGGTCGCCGTCAATGGCGCCGCTGATCCACCGATCGGCCCGTGGCGAGGCGTGGTGTGGAGACGAGCGCGCGACCAGCGGCCACGAGCGGGGGCGCGTATCGTCGTCGGCGATCTTCGACCGTCGTGCAAGCTGGGACCAGGGGCCCTGCCCGACAGGCAGAACACGCCCATCGCCTCGGGATCGGTGTTCCCGCTCGGCGACACGCCCGTCGAGTGCGCGGTGACGGACGCCTTTGGCCGGCCGGCCACGGACGTCTTCACGATTCATGTTGTCGACACGACGCCGCCTCAGTTCGCGGGGCTGATAGCGCAGAGGCGCAGCGTGAACGCGGCCGTCGGCGCGCAGGCGATGGTCACGTACGACCTACCGTCGGCGGTGGATCTCGTCGATCCGAACCCCAGCGTGACGTGCAGTCCCGCGTCGGGCTCGTCGTTCGAGGTTGGAGCGGTCTCGACGATCACCTGTACGGCAACCGACGCCGCCGGCCAGCAAGCGCGGGGAACGTTCCCGCTGATCGTCGAGAGCAACACCGCGCCGCTGGCGGTGCCGACCTTGACGGTCCCTGGCGATCTCACGCGGGAGGCGGATGTCGCCGGCGGTGCGACCGTCACGCTGAACGTTTCCGCGCTGGCAGCCGACGGCGTGACGCATGTTCCCTATCACTGCGACGGGCCGACGGACAACGTGTTCCCACTCGGCCCGACGCTGGTGACGTGCTTCGCGCCCGATCCGCCGGTTACGGGCGCGACGGTGACGAGTTCCTTCACCGTCACGGCGGTCGACACCCGCCCGCCCGTCTTCGACCCGAGTCTTGCGCACGAATTCGCCGTCGACGCTGAGGGACCACTGGGCAACCCGCAGGTACTCTACCCGCCGGTGACCGCGACCGACCGAGGCACGTCCGTCCCCGTGACGTGCACGCGTGAGCGCGGTACGGCGTTCCCGCTCGGGACGACGCCGGTAACGTGCACCGCGCTGGACGCGTCCAAGAACCGCGCGACATTCGCCTTCAATGTCGTGGTCAGAGGCCTGCCGCCGACGCTCGAGGTCCACGATCAGGAGCACGCGGCCCAGGACGCACTCGGCGCGCGCGTGACCTTCAACCCCGCGCCTATCACGCGGGGCACCGTCGGTCAGAACATCACGCTCGATTGCGTGCCCGACACCGGGACGTGGTTCCCGATGAACGAGACGACCGTCTCGTGTATCGCGTCGGACGGTACGCTCGAAACGCACGCGTCGTTCATCGTGCGCGTCGTGGACAAGACGCCGCCGACGGTGAGCGCGCCGGCGACGGTAGCGCTCGAGAAGGGGAATGGGCCCACGCCGCTCGTTCTGAACGTGAGCGCGATCGACAACGTCGACGGCCAGTGTGGCGTCGTCGGCTCGCACTGCGCGGCGCCAACTTGCGCGATCGTGCGCAACGGCGGACCGCCCGTGACCGACCTGGCGGCCTACGATTATCCGCTCGGCGACACGACGGTGAGGTGCACGTCGACCGACTCGTCGGGCAACGTCGGCACCGCCGACACTGTCGTCGTCGTCCGCGACACCGTCGCGCCAGAGTTCCACGACGTCGCGAACATGGGGGTGCCGCCACAGCCAGACATCGTGGCCGACAAGACCGACACCGCGCTCATCCCTTCTTATCCGCTCTCGGCCACCGACGTCGTCTCGGGCACGCTGAATGTCGACTGTACACCTCGGGCGGGAAGCCGCTTCCTCATCGGGACGACGCGCGTCGACTGCACCGCGCGGGACGGCGCTGGTAACCAAACGACCGCGACCTTCAATGTCACGGTGGTCTCGGGTTGGGGACGGACTTGCGCGATCAGCGACGACTGCCAGGGCTTCGCATGCGTCG
>DATMZL010000304.1:0-2229 GCA_035607075.1 Polyangia bacterium | reverse complement strand
ATCACCCCCGGACTGCGCGGACTCCTCCGCGGTCAGGTGGATCGAACGGAACGCCAGGCGGTCCTACTGCTGGGCACGATGCGTGCCGCCTACACGGCGATCGGATCGTTCGCGAGCGCCAGCCTGATCTCGATCCTGGGCGCCGGCCTCGCGTCGACGACGCTGCACTTCGGCTTTCACATCATGGCCGGCCTGGCGCTGGCCGTCGGCGTGCTGGGCGCGTCGGCGCTGGTGGCGGCGTGCGTCCGGCTGTTCGCCGCGACCCGCCTTTCGATGCTGAACATGGCCGAGGAAGCGGCGCTGATCCGCACGCACGAGGAAGCGCTGCCCCCAACCTGAAGGGCGGCTGCGGCCCAGGTCCCGGGGCCGCTTGACCGGGCGTCCGCCCACGGTTAGGCTTATCAGGCAATCAGGATAAGCGGATATGTCGTCACTGGGGGCCACATCGGATCTGCTCGGGCTGCTCGCGGAGCCGTCGCGGGTGCGTCTGCTCGCGCTGCTGGGCGACAACGAGCTGACCGTGAACGAGCTCTGCTCGGTCACCGAGCTCGGCCAGTCGCGCGTGTCGACCCACCTCGGCAAGCTGCGCGACGCGGGCATCGTGCGTGACCGCCGGGCGGGTGGCTCGACCTACTACCGGATGGCGAACGGCGATCTACCGGCGCCGGCGCGCAAGCTGTGGGACGTGGTCGCGGCCGATCTCGACGACCGGCAGCTCGCCACCGACAAGCAGCGGTGCGCGGCGGTGCTGCGCGCGCGGGCGCTGCAGGCGCGCGGCGACGGCGAAGGCCGGTGGCCCGATACCGTGGCGGGCGAGATGGAACGGCACTACTCGCCGGGGCGAACCTGGGAGGCGCTGGCGCGCGGCCTGATCGGCCTGTGCGATCTCGGCGACGTGCTGGACGCCGGCGCGGGCGACGGCGCCACCGCGCAGCTGCTGGCGCCGCGGGCCCGCAGCATCACCTGCGTCGACGTCAGCGAGACGCTGATCGACGCCGCGCGCGTGCGTCTGGCCGGCCACGCCAACGTGCGTGCCGAGGTCGCCGATCTCCACGCGCTGCCGTTCCCGGACGCGTCGTTCGACCAGGTGCTGTTGCTCAACGTGCTGACGCACCTGCGCGCGCCGGCGCGCGCGCTCGTCGAGGTGGCGCGCGTGCTGCGGCCGGGCGGACGGATCGCGCTGGTGACGCTGGACGCGCACGATCACCTGGACATGACGTCGGCGTACGGCCACGTCACGGCGGGGTTTCGGCCGGCGGAGGTGCGCCGGCTGATCGAGAAGGCGGGGCTGGACGTCGAGCAGTGCAGCGTGACGTCGCGCGAGAAGCGCGCGCCACAGTTCGAGGTGGTGACGGCGTTCGCGCGCAAGTCCGTGACCAAGGGTAAAAGGAAATAGCATGACGAAGACCGAAGAGATCCTCCGCGCCACCCTCAGCAAACGCATCGTGCTGCTCGACGGCGCGATGGGAACGATGATCCAGCGCCACAAGCCGACCGAGGCGGACTACCGCGGTCAGCGGTTCGCCGGCCACGACGTCGATCTCAAGGGCGACAACGATCTGCTCGTGCTCACGCGCCCCGACATCATCGAGGGAATCCATGACGCGTACATGGCGGCGGGCAGCGACATCATCGAGACCAACACGTTCAACGCCAACGCGATCGCGCAGGCTGACTACAAGCTGGAATCGATCGTCTACGAGCTGAACGTCGAGGCGGCGCGGCTCGCGAAGCGGGTCACGACGGCGTGGACCGCGAAGACGCCCGACAAGCCGCGCTTCGTCGCGGGCGCGTTCGGGCCGACGAACCGCACGCTGTCGATGTCACCGGACGTCAACGACGCCGCCTTCCGCGCGGTGACGTTCGACCAGGTCAAGGACGCCTACGCCGAGCAGGCACGCGGCCTGATCGACGGCGGCGTCGACCTGCTGATCCCCGAGACCGTCACCGACACGCTGAACCTGCGCGCCGCGCTGGTCGCGATCGAGGAGGTGTTCGAGGAGAAGGGCATCCGCCTGCCGCTGATGCTGTCCGTGACGATCATCGATGCGAGCGGGCGCACGCTGTCCGGGCAGACGATCGAGGCGTTCTGGACGTCGGTCGCGCACGCGCGGCCGCTTTCGGTCGGCATCAACTGCTCGCTGGGCGCGGAGCAGATGCGTCCGTTCCTTGCAGAGCTGGCCAACGTCGCGACCTGCTTCGTCAGCTGTTACCCGAACGCCGGCTTGC
>DATMZL010000305.1:0-4686 GCA_035607075.1 Polyangia bacterium | reverse complement strand
GCAAGCCGGCTGGCGGCGCACGCGCAAGCGCGCGAACCTGCACCAGCGCCTGGCCGAGATCGCGCGCGCGCAGGGCGACAGCAAGCTCGCGCTCGCGGAGTTCGAGCAGGCGTCGTCGATGGACGGATCGAACCCGGCGATCCTCACCCAGCTGGCGGAGATGGCGGAGGCGACAGGCGATCTCGAACGCGCCGAGCGCTGCTACCGCACGCTGCTCGTGCAGACGCGCGAGGACGCGACGCCCCACCCCGACGCGCCCGCGGTGCTGGCGCTGACCGAGATCCTGCTGCGCCTCTACGGCCTGGCGCGCAAGCGCGAACACGGCGCCGAGGCCGACGAGCTGCTGGACTCCGCGCTCGCTGCGGCGATCAAGGATCCGGAGCAGGCGTCGCGCCTGCAGAAGGGCCTGCTGCAAGCGGGCGCCCTCGACGAGCTGGCACGGCTGTTCGAGAAGCGGATCGCGCGCGCCGCCGGCACGCCGGCCGAGGCGGAGATCTCCGCCGAGATGGCGGAGAGCCTGCGCGCGCAGGGCAAGCCCGAAGCAGCGTTCGAGGCGCAGCTGCGCGCTGTCGAATGCGCGCCGGAGATCGCCCACCTGCACGCGCCGCTGGTCGAGATGGCGCGCGCGTGCGGGCAAGCGCAGCAGCTGATCGATCGGCTGCTCGCGCTTGTCGAGCGGCGCCGCCGCAAGGCGGACATGAGCGTCGCCAGCACGCTGCTGCTGCTGGCGGCCGACGTCGCCGAGCGCGACTTCGACGATCAGACGCGCGCGCTGGATCTGCATCATCGCGCCGAGGAGATGCAGCCGCGTTCACTGGAGGTGCTGTCCGGCATCGCGCGCCTCGCGCAGCAGCAGGGCAACACGGCGGAGTGCGATCGCGTCGCGGGCGTGCTGAAGCTCTGCGCCGCCGAGGCGCGCACGCCCGAAGCCGCCGCCGAGCCGCTGTATCGAGCGGCCGGACTGGAGCTGGCGCGCGCGGAGACGCGCGACGCCGGCATCGCCGACCTGTGCGAGGCGATCGAGAAGCGCAGCGACCTGGAACGCGCCGCGGCGCTGGTCGCGAACGCGGGCGTGCCCGACACGGATCTGGTGAAGATCCTGCCGCTCTACGAACGCATCGCGCGGCAATCGGGCGACGACGCCGTGCTGCTCGACTACCTCGAGCGGCGCGTGGCCACGGACGACGTCACGCACCGCGAGGTCCGCGAGGCGATCGATCTGGCCGTCGCGCTTCACCGCGACGATCGGCTCGAGCCGCTGCTATTGAGGTTGGTCGACATCGCAGCCGGACAGGCGGACGGGCGCGACGACGCGACCTGGGCGCTGTTCGAGCTGCTGCGGATCAAGAAGGCCGGCGGCAACCTGGACGCGGCGGCGCAGATCCTTCAGCGCGCCGCGGAGCTGCTGCCCGTCGAGCGCGTGGTGCCGCTGGCCCGCGATCTCGCCGAAATGGCCGGGCGTTCCGGCAACCGGCGCCTGGGCGCCGAGCTGCTCGAGCGCCTGCGCGCCACCGCGCCCGCCGATGAATCGATCTGGCGGCCGCTGCTGGATCACTACGTCAGCCTTCGCGACGGCGAAGGTCTCGGCCGGCTGGTCGCGGAGACGCTGCCGCTGCTGCCCGAGGTCGCGCAGCGAAACGAGCTGCGCATGGCGCTCGCGCAGTTACAGCTGGGCGCGGACGCTGACGACGGCGCCGCCGCCGCGATCCTGCAGGACGTCCTGCTCGAGGACGCGTCGCACGAGCAGGCGCTGTCGCTGCTCGCCGGGTACTACGAGCGCAGCGGCTCGGAGGGCGATCTGATCGACCTGCTGACGCAGGCGTTCGACGGCGCGATCGCGGCGCGCGATCCCGAGGCGGTGGTCGGTGCGGCCGTCCGGCTGGGCGGCGTGCTGGAACGCAGCGACGGCGAGCGCGCCGCGAGCGTCTACGAACGCGCCCTGCGGAGCGCGCCCCGCCGGCCTGAGCTGCTCAAGCGCGTGCTGGCGTTGCGCCCGACCGGCACGGCAACGCGCGAGCACGCCGAGCTGATGGAGGCGGTGCTGGACGGCGAGACCGGCGCGGAGGCGGCGCGCCTCGCGCGCGAGCTGGCGGCGACCTGGACGACGCTGGAGGACGCGGACGCCGTGCGGCGCGTGCTGGAGAAGGGTCACGCGCAGGCGCCCGGCGAGACGGACTTCTTCGACGAGCTGGAGAAGCTTTACCGCGGCCGGCAGGACTGGGCGCCGCTCGCGAACCTGCACGCCAGCGAGGCCGAGCGCCGCGAGGACGCGGACGATGCGGCAGCGCTGTACGTCGAGGCCGCGTCACTGCGCCGGGGCCGCCTCGCCGACGTCAAGGGCAGCCTCGAGCTGCTGCGCCGGGCGCGCACGCGTGCCCCGCACGCCATCCAGATCGTGGAGCAGCTGTCGCGCGCGCTGGTCGCGCACGGCGAGCTGGGGGCCGCCGTCGAGGAGGTGCGCGCCGCGCTCGACGACGCGCGCGTTCCGGCCGAGCACCGCCTGCCGCTGCAGCTGCTCCGGGCGCGGCTGGAAGGCGCCCGGGGCGATCACCGCGCCGCCGTGGCCGTCCTCGAAGAAGCGTTCAAGCTTTCGCCCGATGCGGCGACGCCCTCGCTCATCGCGGAGCTGGAAGCGTGGCGCAAGGACGCCGCCGCGACGAACGCGAGCGCGGACCTGCGCGAAGCGACCGTCCGCCTCGCCGAGCTGGCGCGCGGCGCCGGCGATACGAAGCAGGCCCGGCGGCTGCTGGGCGAGCTGGTTGCCCGCGGTGCCGCCGACGCCGGCACCGTCCGCCAGACCTGGGAGCTCGCCGAGGCGGAAGGCGACACGGACAACGCGTTCTCCGCCGCCCAGCACTTCCTGGGCATGGCGAAGGGGGACGAGCAGGTCACCGCCGCGCGCGAGCTCGTCGCGCTGGCCGCGCGCATCGGCAAGGCGTCCGAAGCCACGGCGGCCGTCGAGGCCGCGCTCGCGGCGCACCCGGAACAGGTCGCGCTGATCGACCTGCTCGCGCCGCTCTACGAGCAGACCGGCGAGCTCGCGAAGCTGGCGGGCCTGGTGCTGGATCAGGCCAACCGTAACCCCGACGAGGAGCAGCGCTTCGAGCAGCTGCGGCGCGCGGGCGCGTTCGCGCTCCAGGCGCAAGACGCGTCGCTCGCGATCATGGCGCTGAACGAGGCGATGGTCATCCGCTCGGGCGACGAGGAGACGGCGCTGCTGCTGTCCGACGCGTACGTGCTGGCGGGCGCGTTCGCCGAGGCGGCCGCGCTGGTGACGCCGCTGGTCGCGGCGCGCAAGGGGAAGGCGTCGCCCGCGCTGGCGGCGCTGTACATACGGATGGCGCACATCTCCGGGCTCGCGGGTGACCGCGGGACGCAGCTGGCGGCGCTCGGCCACGCGCTGGACGCCGACAAGAAGAACGGCGAGCTGGCCGCCGAGGTCGCCGACCGCGCCGAGGAAGCGGGCGACGACGAGGTCGCGCTGAAGGCGCTGCGCCTGATCGTGGCGCACGCGTCGCCCGGCCCGATCAGCGTACCGGAGGCGTTCCTTCGCCAGGCGCACATTGCGGCCCGCCGCGGCGAGACCGAACGCGCGATCATGTTCGCGCGGCGGGCGTCGCACGACGCGGCCAAGGGCGATCCCGTCCACCTCGAAGCGCGCGCGTTTCTGGAAGCCCACGACGCCCCGCCCTCGCGTCCGCCGCCGGTTCCGAAGTCGCGCAGATAATCGCGCCGGAAACCGGCGAGCTTTGCTCATCTGAAATAGCAAAGCGAAAACTTCGTACGTCGACGGAGCGGCGGCAGGAAATACGCTGCGCGTCCGTCGTTAGCGCGGGTGTGCACAGGACGGCACACACCAAGCAACCTCTTTGCCTCGGCGTGTGTCGCAAGTGGCATCCAGCGCGGTGTGGCGCGACGGCCCGCTGGTTGCACGCATGCGCGCCGCCGGCCCCCGCCACACACGAAGCAAGGAGAAGATGCGATGAACGTATTCCATAAATCGATCGCCACCGTGGCGATGATCGGTGCTGTCGGCGCCGCTGGTTGCGGCGAAGACAAGAAGCCAGGCTCGCTGCTCGACCCGCCCGCCGCGGGACAAGGCGTGCAGATCACGATGTCGTCGACGCTGGAGGCCGGTCTCGAGACCGAGCGCTGCATGTTCTACCGGGTGCCGGCCGACGGTCTCAACGTCAACAAGCAGCAGATCAAGTACACGCCCGGCAGTCACCACGTCCTGCTGTACACCACGCCCTACACCGACATCCCGACCACCACGATCGGGGGCAAGACAATCGACACGAGCAGCGTGTTCGACTGCGGCGCGAACGGCGCGACCGGCGATTGGCAGGTCGTGGGCACCGCGGGTGGCGCGCAGAACGCCGACGGCCCGCCCGGCATCGATGGGCTGCCCGCCGACACCGCGCTCAAGCTCGCGGGCGGGAGCATTCTCCTGATAAACGCGCACTACCTGAACGCGGGCGACAAGCCGCTGGACGCCGAGATCTACATCAACCTCTACACCGTCCCGGCGGCGCAGGTGACACGCGAGGCGGGGATCATCTTCTTTTACGATCCTTTCATCTCGGTGCCGGGCGAATCGATGGCCGTGGCGCGCGAGGTCTGCCCGCTCAGCAAGGACGTCACGCTGGTGAACGCCCAGTCGCACATGCACGCCCGCGGCTACGG
>DATMZL010000917.1:0-3754 GCA_035607075.1 Polyangia bacterium | reverse complement strand
GCGCTGGCGATCCCGACCGTCGCGCTGGTCGTGCTGGCGAACGCGCTGCGCTTCTGGGTGATCAAGACGCTGGGCGAGCACTGGAACGTGCGCGTGGTGCCGTCGCTGTCGCGCGGCGTGGTGACGGACGGGCCGTACCGTTTCATTCGTCACCCCAACTACGTCGCCGTTTTCGTCGAGCTGGCGGCGCTGCCGCTGGTCCACGGCGCCTACCTGACGGCGGTCGCGGGCGCGCTGCTGCACGTGGCGATCCTGCATCGGCGCATCGCCCTCGAAGAATCGGTGCTGATGGCCGATGGTGCGTACCGGCAGGCGTTCGCCGGTAAGCCGCGCTTCCTCCCGTTCGCGCCGGCGCCACGCGAAAACCGGCCGTGGCCGACGTCGTAATCGCGGGCGGCGGGCCGGCGGGCGCGACGCTGGCGCTGCTGCTCGGGCGCGCGGGTCTGTCCGTCGACATCTACGAGGCGAAGAAATTTCCGCGCGAGAAGCCGTGCGGCGAGGGCATCATGCCCGCCGGCGTCGCGGTGCTGGAACGCCATGGTCTGCGCGCAGCAGTCGGCGGGCGGCCGCTCGCGTCCGTGCGCTACCACGGCTTCGGCCTGACGGCCGAGGCTGGGTTCCCCGTGCGCGCGGACGGCAGCGCGCCGTTCGTCCTCGGCCAGCGGCGGTGGCTGCTGGATCAGACGCTGCTCGCGGCGGCGCGCGCGACGCCGGGCGTGCGCGTGTTCGAGGAGGCGCCGGTCGAGGGCGCGGCCGTCGAGGCGGGGCGCGCGATCGGCCTGCGCGTGGGCGGCGAGATCCGGCGCGCCGGCCTGGTCGTCGGCGCCGACGGGGTCGACTCACCGGTGCGCCGCTCGCTGGGCCTGGAACGCCGCGGCCGTGACGATCGCCGCGTCGGCGTGCGCACGCACTACCGCCTGACCGCGGGCCGCAGCGAACCGTCGCGCCTCGAGATCTTCGTCGGCCGCGGCTACGAGCTGTACGCGGCGCCGCTTCCCGACAACGAGCTGCTGGTGGCCGCGCTCGCCGATCGCGACGCGCTCGGTTCCAGCGCGCACGCCGCGATGGATCGCTGGATCGGCGAGCAGCCGCTGCTGCGCGATTGGCTGGACGGAGCGACGCCGTTGACTAAGGTCGCCGGACGCGCGCCGGTCACGCGCCGCGCTCGCGCCGGGTTCGCGCCGGGCGCGGTGCTGCTGGGAGACGCCGCGCGCGCGACCGATCCACTGACCGCGGGCGGCATCGCGCACGCGCTGGTCACCGCCGAGCGCCTCGCGGCGATCGTGCCGCGGGCTCTGGCCGCGGGCGACGCGGATGTCGCGATCGCGCGCTTCGACCGCGAGCGCCGGCGCCTGCTGCGCGCGCACGACTGGCTGACGCGCGCGCTGGTGTTCCTGGTCGACCGGCCGTTGCTGGCGCGCGCGACGATGCGTGGGATGCGCGCGACACCGCGCCTGATGAGCGCGTTGCTCGGCATCGGCGGCGGCGTCGCGCTCATGCGGGACCCTCAAAGGGTCCCGCTCCCCCCGCGTTGAGCTCCGCGCGGCAAAGCCGCGCTCCGCTGCACGCGATCAGCCGCCGGCGCGCGCGAGCGTGATCGCCGCGACGAGCGCCACGCCCGCGCTGCCCGCGAGCAGCGCGACCGACCAGAACGCGACGCTGTCCCAGCGGGTCGGATCGGCGTAGCCGCCGCGCACCACGCGCGCCGCCTGCCAGATCGCGACCGGCGCCAGCGCCAGCGGCGCGATCGCCACACGCCAGGGCAGCGCGCCCTGCGCCAGCAGCGGCAGCATCCCGAACGCGGCGATCGTCAGCGCCGCATAAAGCCGCGCGCCCACCACCGCGCCCAGGCGCACGACCAGCGTCCGCTTGCCCGCGATCGCGTCGCCCGCAGCGTCGGGCAGCTCGATGGCCAGCAACATCGCGAACTGCAGCAGGCACGGCAGCAGGCACACCGCGAAGAGGCGCGCGTGCACCTCACCGGCCTGCAAGTAGTAACCGAGCATCGGAACGCACAGCGTGACGACGGCGGCGGTCGTCAGCTCGCCCAGGCCGCGCGCCGCGAGCCGCAGCGGCGGCGCGCTGTACCCCCACGCGAGCGTGGTCATGACGACCGCGACCGGCACCAGCAGCGGCCGGTCCGCCGCGCGTATCGCCAGCACCACAGTAGCGCCCAGCGCGACGAAGCCGAACACCAGCGCCGCCGCCAGCGCGACGGCCGCGGGCAGCTCGCCGTCGGGCAGGACGCGGCTCCCGCCCGACCACTGCGTCGGCGTGCGGTTCGCGCGATCCGCCTCGAGATCGAAGAAGTCGTTCGCGTAGTGGGTCATCATTTGCGCCGCCGTCACGACCAGCTGGCCCCACGCGTAAAGCGACGCATCGAACGGCATGCCCGCCGCCATCGCCAGCGCCGCTCCCAGCCCATAGAACACGAACCCGCCGATCAGAAACTTCGGCCGCCCCAGCTTGATGAACGCCCGGATCGCGCGCGCGTCGATCGCCACGCGCGAAGTGTAATCCGTCAGCTGCCGGTTTCCGACCAGACGCCCTTCCACTGCGGCGGCGCGGGGACCGGCTGGCGGCGCAGCCACAGTTCCACGATACGGTCATCCTTGAACAGCGGGCTCACCCAGTAGCCCTTGCGGCGCGACAGCGCGATCGCCATCGACTCGACCACCGGTTCGTTCACCACCGTCCCGGGTGGCGTGTAGCTGGAATGCACGAACCAGGCGTGGCCGTCGCGCACGACGATGAAGCCGACATGGATGTTCAGGCCGACGACGTAAAGTCCCTCGCCGAGGCCGACCAGCTGCTGCTCCAGCTCGTCGGCGGGCAGGTTGCCGTAACGGTGGATCTGACCGCCCGGGGGCAACAGCGCGCGCTCGATCCAGGCGGCGGGCGCTTGTGCGAAGCGCGCGCGGCTCTCGAGCACCAGGCCGGCGTTCTGCAGCGCCGCGGTGAGGAAGTAGCTGCACGAGATGTACATTCCGGGCTCGTGCGGCTTCGCCGCGGTCGCGGTCGGGCCGCCGCCGGACGGCATGCCCATCCACGCCGGAAAGATCTGCGTCACCAGCGTCTCGACGACGAACCGGCGCGCCTCCTCGCGGATCGCGGCGCGCGCCCGCCCGCTGCGCGCGGCGGCATAGCGAGCGCCGAGCTCCGCGCGACGCGCTACCACCTGATCGAGCAAGACGTCGTAGCGCGCGGCATCGAATGTGTCGGGCGCTGCCGCCGCCGCGGGCGGCGCGGCCGTCACCGCCAAGATCGCGGTGATGGCGGCCGCCAGGACGGCGTGGTCAGATCTCCAGGCGGACATTCTTGACCTCGTGCTTGCGGATCCATGCAGCGACGGCTTCGATGTCTTCCTCGGTCTCGACGGCGATGCAGCCCGCCGTCCAGTCCTGCGCGACCAGCGCCGCCAAGCGAGCCGGCGTCCAGCCGTGCGGCGGCCCGTGAATACCGATGGCGCTGCCGGTGAATCCCAAGCGCGCCTGCGCCGGCGTCGGGTACTGGACGGGAACGAAGATGTGGAAGTACTGCGAGGCGCGCGGGCGGCCCAGCCCGTAGCGACCGAGCGGCGTCCGCGCGTCGCCGTGCCGTTGCTTGCCAACGCCGCGCATTCCAAGCGCGACGACGAAGGTGCGATCGATCTTGCCGTCGTTGCAGAGGTGCATGCGACGCGCGCGCGTGTCGACGACGACGCCGGTCTCGTCGGGGGCGCACGAGGACGAGGACGACGACGAGGACGAGGACG
>DATMZL010000464.1:0-3314 GCA_035607075.1 Polyangia bacterium | reverse complement strand
CGCGTGGCGCGCGACCACCTGCAAGCTCGTGTCGCCCCCGAACGCGATCGACTCCGCATAGATGAAGACGTCGGCCAGCGTGACGCGCGTCCACGACGTCCCGAGCGCGCAGTTCGACCGACAGTACTGTGCGTACATTCCGAAGCCGTCGTCGTACGCAAACGCGGCGGCGCCTTCCGGCGAAACGGCGAAGGGAACGGAGGGACGCGGCAGCGGCGACGAGCCCGGGTCGCCCATCGTCAGGCTCACGTCGTGCCAGCTCGCGGCTTCGTCGCATGCGCTGTCGCATTCGAGGTAGTGAAAGCCGGGCGCGGCGCCGAGATCGGAGGCGTAGAGGATGCGCGGCCGTCCGCTCGCGGTGAGCGCGATCGTCGGCACGTGCGAGGTATCGCTCTCGAGCGGCAGCGCGACGCCCGTCCAGGACTGCGGCACGTTGCATTGCCCCGGGCAGCGGGCGTACGCGACGTTGTACGTCGTCCCTTGCACGATCGTCGCGGCGGCGACGTGGATCGCGCCGGTCGAATCGACGGCGATCGTCATCCCGGCGGAGTCGTCGAACATGTCGAGGAGGCCGCCCTGACTCGACACACCGCCGGTTCCTCCCGAGGCCGAACCGGCGGCGCCGCCGCGTCCGCCCGCGCCAGTCGTGCCGCCAATGCCCGCCCCTGCGGAGCCGCCCGTGCCGACGCTCCCCGCCGCATTGCCGCCGGCGCCGGTCGTCCCCGCACCGCCGCCACGGCCGCCCGTGCCCGCTGCACTGGTGCCGCCGTGACCGCCGGGGCCGCCACCGCCGGAGCCGCAACCCAGCGAGACCAACACCATCACCCCGAGCGCCGAAAGCCACTGGTGCATCTCGCCGCAATCATCTCATGCGTGGCACAATGGGGCGTGCCGCTGTTGCTGGTCGGGTTCGGCTCTGTGTTGGTGGCGCTCGCGGTCGCGCTTCTGATCGACGGATCTGCCTGGGGCCTCGTGATCGCCTGGGTCCTCGGCACCTGGGGCGGCACGCTGGTCGCGTGGGGCCTGATCGCGGGGTGGTCCCGCAGCGTCGGGGCGTGCGTGGTCGGCTCGGCGTTCGCGCTGGCCGCCGTCGTCGTCGCGCTCGCGTGCGTTCCGCCCGGCGCCTGGGAGCTCGCCGTCCTGTGCGCGATCGCCGCCGCGCTGGCGCTGTTCTTCGGCGTCTACCAGGTCTATTTCGTGCTGCAGGAACGAAACCGCGCCCGGAACGATCCGGGCTGACGCGTCTCTTTACGGAATCGACGGCAACGCGCCCCGCAGGCGCGCGGCGGCGAAGTCGACGAATGCGGCCGCCAGGCGATTGGAGACGCCCGGCAGCTGCAAGATGTTGATCGGCACCGGCGGCGGCGCGAACGACTCCAGGATCAGGCGCAGCTTCTTCTCGGCGAGCGGCCGCTGGACCTGATACGAGAGCACGCGAACGATCCCCAGGCCCGCGATCGCGGCGTCGATTCCGGCCTGCGCGGTGTTCACGATCAAGCGCGGGCGCAGGGCGACGCCGCGCTCGCGCCGTCCCGACCGCGGGAACGACCAGTGATCGGCCAGCGGGCTGCCCGCGTCGAAGCTGACGCACACGTGTCGCGCCAGCGCCTCGGGCGTCCGCGGGACGCCGGCACGCGAAAGATACGCCGGGCTCGCGCACACGACCCACCGCACACGGCCGACGAGGCGCGCCCGCAACGACGAGTCTGGTAGCGGGCCGATGCGCACGGCCAGATCGATCCCTTCCTCGGCCAGCGACACGACGCGATCGACGAGCAACAGGCGGGCTTCGACGGCGGCGTGGCGATCGAGGAAGGCGCACACCAGCGGCGCCACGTGCATCTGTCCGAACAGTACGGGCGCCGTGGTCGACAGCCGCCCGGCGAGCGGCGCGTTCGCGTCCGGCGCCGACTCGAGCGCGTCCAGCTCGGCGAGAACGCGCCGCCCGCGTTCGAGGTAGCGCTCGCCCTCGCCTGTCACGGACACGGAGCGTGTCGTGCGATGGAGCAACCGCGCACCCAGCCGCTGCTCGAGCGCCGCGACGGCGCGCGTGACCGCCTGGGGCGAACGGCGGAGCGCGCGCGCCGCCGCGACGAAGCTGCGGCGGCCGGCGACCGTCACGAACACCCGCCATTCCTCGGTCCGATCCATTATTCCTTACTGTGGAACAGTGTACCTCCTTTCTATCAATTGTTCCGGCGGCGATCGGGCGGCAGCTTGAACCTCGAAAGGAGGATCGTCATGAGGTTCAACACCGTCTCCATCGAAGGGCTCGACATCTTCTACCGGGAGGCCGGCGACGCGCGCGCGCCCAAGCTGGTCCTGCTGCACGGCTA
This sequence comes from Polyangia bacterium, assembly GCA_035607075.1. Taxonomy (GTDB): domain Bacteria; phylum Myxococcota_A; class Polyangia; order Fen-1088; family Fen-1088; genus JADGRB01. Next base: position 978 of record DATMZL010000464.1, on the reverse strand, counting down.
CCCCGCGTCGTCGCATCAGTACCGCGACCTGATCCCGGCCCTGGCCGGGCGCTTTCACGTCATCGCGCCCGACTACCCCGGCTTCGGCAACTCGGCCACGCCCGACCCGCGCGACTTCGCGTACACGTTCGATCGGCTGTCCGAGGTCACCGAGGCGTTCCTCGCCAAGGTCGGGTTCACGCGCTTCGGCCTCTACATGCAGGACTACGGCGGGCCGGTCGGGTTCCGCGTCATGACCCGCCGGCCCGACTGGGTGGATTGGCTGATCGTGCAGAACAGCAACGCCTACGAGGTCGGCTTCACCGCCGCGTGGGACGGCCTGCGCCACGCCTACTGGAAAGGGCGCACGCCGGAGGTCGAGAAACAGCTCGAGGCGTTCCTCGATCCTGCGACCATCAAGCAGATCTACCTGCACGGCCACAAGCGGCCGGAGCTCGTCAGCCCCGACGGCTGGAACATGGACGCGGCGCTGCTCGCCCGGCCGAACCAGCGTCGGATCCAGCTCGACCTCTTCTACGATTACCGCACCAACGTCGTTCTTTATGCCGCGTGGCAGGACTTCTTGAAGCAACGCCAGCCCAAGACGGTGATCTTCTGGGGCCAGGACGACATCTTCTTCACGCGTGAAGGCGGCGAAGCCTACCTGCGCGACCTACCGCGCGCCGAGATGCACCGCCTCGACACCGGCCACTTCGCGACCGAGGATCACGCGGGCTTCATCGCCGAGAAGATGATCGCGTTTCACGCGCGCGAGGTCAGCTGAAGTCAGCTGAATGCGGGATCAGGCGGGCGCGGCCGCTTCGTCGGCGCGCCGCGCCGCCTCGACGAGCAGCAGCGTGGTCGGCGCGTTGATCTCGTCCATCGCCGTCGACAGATCTTCCTGCGTGAAGGTGAAACGCCCAACGTCCCAGGTCAGCATCTCGTAGATCGCGGCGCGGTTCACGCGACGCGATCCTTCGATGCGTGCGGCGATGACGC
>DATMZL010000064.1:0-2730 GCA_035607075.1 Polyangia bacterium | reverse complement strand
CGGCGTCGCGCGCGGCCTGCTCGGCGGCAAGCTCGGAAACATGTTTCGCCTGTAGTTGCTCCGCGCTTCGTGCCGGAGCGGATAGAATGCGAGAGCGATGAGCGCAGGGGAACCGACAGGGACGACGCCGGGACGGACCGGGAAGCACCGGTCGGCCTTCGCGTTCCCCGAGCAGCTTGTCGAACGCCAGCGCGCCGCCGGCCGGCTGGGGCCGCTGCTCGCGTGGGCGGTCGTCTACGCGGACATCGGCACCTCGGTCTACTACGTGCCCGGGCTGCTGTTCGGCGAGCTCGGCGGGCGCACGCCCTCCCCCGCCGCGGCTTTCGTGCTGGTCACCGGGCTGGCGGTGATCCTGCTGGCGCTGAAGTACGTCGACGTATCGGCCCGCTATCCCGACGGGGGCGGCGTCGTGTCCGTCGCGACCGACGCGTTCAACCCGACGATCGGTTGCGTGGGCGGCATCCTGATCTGCATCTCGTACTTTCTGACCGCCGCGATCTCGGCGGTGTCGGGCCTCCAATATCTGGCCGGCCTCTACCCCGCGCTCGATCACTGGCTGGTGCCCGGCGCCAGCGCTGCGATCATCCTGCTCGGCCTCTTGAACTACGTCGGCGTCCGCGAGTCGGCGATCCTGACCGCGGTGCTGGCGATCGCGTCGTTCTGCGTGAACGTCGTGTTGCTGACGATCGTCGCGACGAAGCTGGACGCGGCGCAGTGGCGCCTCGTGCTGGACCAGTTCAAGTCTGCGACGGCGCTGCCCCCGTGGCCGCTGCTTGTCGGATTCTCGGGATCGTGGCTGGCGTACTCGGGGCTCGAATCGATCAGCCAGATCGCCCCCGCGCTGAAGCCGCCGCGCGAGAAGACCGCGCTGCGCGCGATGATCCTGGTGATGGCGGCGATCCTGCTGACGTCGCCGCTCGCGACGGCGCTGGAGACCGCGCTGCTGAGGGCGTCCGAGGTCAACCCGGAGCGCTTCATGTTCGAGCTGGGCGCCGCGTTCAGCCCGCGGTCGGTGCAGCTGGCGATCGTGGCGACGTCGGCGGCGCTGCTGCTCGGCGCCGCGAACACCGCCCTGATCGGCTGCTATCACGTGTTCCTGGCGCTGGTCCGCCTCGGATTCCTCCCGCATTGGCTGTCGGGACGCAGCCACAAGTTCAACACGCCCCACCGGGCCATCGCGGTTTCGGTGCTGGCGCCGGTGGCGGTGGTCGTCGCGTCGCGCGCGCAGCTCGGGATCCTCGGCCACATCTACATATTCGGCCTGCTGGGCGCGTTCACGCTGACCAGCGTCGGCCTGGACAAGGTGAAGTGGCAGGAGCGCGTGCGCGGCATCGGCTTCTACTCGGGCTTGCTGACGTCGCTGTTCGTGGTCAGCGCGTGCGCGATCAACCTCGTTCACCGGCGGTTCGCGACGGTGCTGGGCGTGGCCGCGACCGCGCTGGGATGCGCCTACGCGATCGCCGTGAAGAAGGGCTGGCTCGGGGCCGCGCGCAGCGGCTTCATCGCCGCCGAGGACGCCGAGAAAGCCGGCGCCGAGATGCACTCCGCGGTCGAGATCCTGACCGTCGCCGAAGCGATCCACATGCGCGAGATGTACCGCTCGTCGACGCTCGTCGCGCTGCGGTCCGCGAACCTGCGCGTGTTCCAGGAGGCGGTCGCGCGCGTCCGTGGCTGCGGCGAGAACGCCGTCTACCTGATCTTCGTCGACGAGATCCCAGGGTTGTTCTTCCCTCCCAACACCGGCCCGTCACGCGAAGCGCGCGAGGTGCTCGCGATCGCCGTCGAGTACTTCAAGGAGGCGGGCCTCGTCGCGATCCCGATCTGGCGCATGGCGCACGACGCGGGCGCTTCGCTGGCCGGCGCGGCGCGCCGCCTCGGCGTCGACGCGGTTCTGCTCGGAACCTCCCAGCGCGGCGCCGTCTGGCACCTCCTCCGCGGCAATGTGCTGCGCTCGCTCGTGCGTGAGCTCTCCGAGGGAACGCGCGTCTGGATCGTGAACTAACCGCGTCCTCGTCTCGCAAGGCCTGCCTTGCGAAGATCTTGATGCATTCTTGATGCTGCCCGCCCCGTTTTGACGCCATCTTGAGGCCGACGGCGGTACCTCAAAGATGTGCAAACACCGTCGGTGACCCTGCCGGCAGAGCGGTTCCGGCGCAGCCCGCAGCTAGACGCGGTTCTGCTTGCCGACGCCGCGCGCGAACGTGTCCGCGCCGTACGTGATCTCCTGATCCTCGTGCTCGCGGTGCTCGGACTGCCGCTGTTCGTGCTCGCCGCGTGGCCCGGCCATTTCTCGCCGAACCTGCGCGCGCTGGCCGCCGCCGGCTGGGCCGTGGCGGCGCTGGCGGTCCTCGCGGCGTTCGCACGCGAGCACTGGTGGACGCGCGTTCGTTCCCGTCGCGTCGCGGCGCTCGGCCCGCTCCCCTCGTTGCGGTCCGAGAGCCACGGCGACGGCGCTTGCGCGACGGCGGCCGAAGAAGAAGACTGAGCGCCGGGGCGGCCGACCGCTCCCGGCCCATGCCGCCGTCCCCTTCCGATCTCGACGCCTCTCCCTCCGCCCCGGGTGACGGGCGCGGCCGCTTCGTGAGGTACGCGGCGGCGCTGGGCCTGGTCGGGCTGGTCACAGCGGTGGGCGCGATCGCCCGCGGCCACCTGAGCGAGCCGGACCTCGTGCTGTTCTATCTGCTGGCCGTCGTGATCGCGGCGGCGCGCCTCGGCCGCGGTCCGTCCTTG
>DATMZL010000072.1:0-3641 GCA_035607075.1 Polyangia bacterium | reverse complement strand
GAGGAGCTTCACCGGCGCTACGCGCCCGCCGGGATCAAGGTGGTCGTGTCTTCGCGCGACCGGCGCGAGCACGACGACGACATCGGGCGCTTCGACTTCCACATCGCGATCGTCGTGTTCGAGAAGTTGCAGGCGCTGCTGATCGGCAAGCCGCAGCTCATGGAGGCGGTGGGCCTGGTGGTGGTCGACGAGCTCCAGATGATCACCGACAAGGACCGCGGCCCGACGCTGGAGCTGCTGCTGACGAAGCTCCGCTTGTCGGCGTCGAAGCCGCGGATCATCGGGCTGTCCGCGGTGCTCGGGCGCGCGCAGTCCCTGGCGGACTGGCTGGGGGCGCGTTTGCTCGTGGACAACCGCCGGCCGGTCGATCTCCGGAAGGGGGTGTTGTGTCGCGGCGAGTTCCGCTTCCGCGAGCACAACTCGGGCGCGACAGGTACGGAGGCGTTCGCCGATTTCCGCTCCGAGAAGCGCGAGGAGCTTCTGCTCGCGGCGGTCGAGGAGCTGGTGCGCCGCGGTGAGCAGGTGCTCGCGTTCGTGCCCGATCGGGCGACGACCGTCCTGTTCGCGCGCCTCCTGGCGCAGCGGCTGAACCCGGCATCGGAGGTTCCCGCGGCGGACGAGCTGCGCCAGCTCGAGGAGACGCACGCCCGCGAAGCGCTGCTCGGCGTCGTGGCGAGCGCTACGGCGTTTCACAACTCCGACCTGTCGCCCGAGGAACGCGAGATCGTCGAACGTCACTTCCGCGCCGGAACGATCCGCGCGCTGTTCTCCACGTCGACCTTGGCGGTCGGGATGAACCTGCCGGTCAAGAACGTCGTCCTCGACCACCAGCGCTGGGAATACCTGCGTCGTTACGGCCGCTGGTCGCTGCAGGACGTCTCCCGCTCCGAGTACGAGAACATGAGCGGCCGCGCCGGGCGCCTCTCGCTTGTCGATGACTTCGGGCGGTCGATCCTCGTGACCTACTCGCCCTTCGAGGCCGACGTGTGGCTGCAACACTTCGCGGGCGGCGAGTTCGAGGAGATCCGGCCCACGCTCGCGGACGCGCCGCTCGAGAACCACGTCCTCGACCTGATGGCATCCGGACTGGCGTCGACGCGCGGCGAGCTGGAGGAGATGCTGCTCTCCAGCTTCACGGGCTGGGCGCACTGGGCACAGAAGATCAGCCGCGCCGAATTCGCCGAAGCGCTCGACAAGGCCGTCGCGTGCGCGCTGGGCGGCGGACTGCTGCGCGCGCTGGGCGATCGGCTGGAGGTCACGGCGGTCGGACGCGTGTGCGCGACGAAAGGAATCGGCGTGGCGACGGGCGCGGTCCTCGCGAAGTGGGCGAAGGAGGCAGCCGGAGCGCAGGTTCACGACCTGGAGGTTCTGCTGCTCGTCGCGCTGACGCCCGCAGGGAGCGACGTCTACATCGCGCTGGCCGGCAACGAGCGCTGGCGCGCGGACTATCGCACCGAGCTGCTCGCGCGGGTCGCGACCGCGGAGGCATCGTCACGGCCGGTGTTCGTCGCCCTGGTCAACGACCTGCAGAGCCTGGAGTACGACATCACCAAGGCGATCAAGAAGACGCTGCTGATGGCCGACTGGATCGACGAGGTCCACACGCGCGATCTCGAGAGCCACTACCGGATCTGGGCCGGCGCCGTTCGCCGGACCGGCGAGGAGCTCGGGTGGCTGGTCGACGCGCTCGCCGGCGTGGCGCGCGCGAGCGGCTGGACGGACGCGCGCTGCCAGCGTCTCGACGTCCTCGCGGATCGCCTCTCTTACGGCGTCGGACCGGATGCGCTGGCGCTCGCGAAGTTGCGGGCGCGCGGGGTCGGGCGCGCCCTCCTCCGCCGCCTCGTCGACGGCGGATTCGCCGACGGCGACGCGCTGCGCGCCGCAGGACACGATGCGGTCGCCGGTGTCTTGAAACACAAAGCGGCGATGAGCGCGCTCTGGTCGGCCGTGGTGGGGCCGGTACGCCAGCCGGACCCGCTTCCGCTTCCGGTCGCACGCGCGACCGGCGCCGCACGTTTGGCCGACGCCGAGCGCCTGGCCGACGCCGAGCGCCTGGTCGACGCCGAGCCGTCCCAGCCGGCACTGATCGTGGACCTGACCTCCCAGCGCGTGACCTACCGCGGGCATTTGATCCCGACCAAGCCGCCGCATCATCTCCAGCGACAGTCCGTGCTGGCGCTGGCGGTGCTGGCGGCGCGCCCCGGCAAGGTCGTCACGATGGCAGAGCTCGCATCGGAGATGCAGAAGCTCAGTCGCTCGGAGCGGCGCATGGTCGCGCCGGAGCTGCGCGAGATCCGCTACAAGGTCATCCGCCCCTTCCGGCGCGCGCTGGCCGGCGTCGTTCCCGCGACCGAGATCGAGGACCTGTTCGAGAACATCCCGGGCACCGGCCTCCGCCTGAACGGCGCCGCCCGCTTGATCGCTGCGTGACCGCGCCGGCGACGAAGAAACGACAAACAATCGACTTCCTGACGACAGCCTGACGACCGCAGACGACGCGCGCTCCGGCATTCCTGATGAACGAAAGGAAGGAGCGTTCATGCGTACACGTTGGGAAGAACTTCATGCCGGGCTGCTGCGATCGATAGACGGGCGCGCGTCAGTCGAATCGTTCGCGGAGCTTCAGGGTCGGTCACCGGCGCTCGCGCCGTTCAGCGGACCGGTTGCGGTCGCGGATTTTCTCGTGAACCGGCGGAACGGGATCGCCAGGCGCGATCGCGTCCTGCGCTGCCTCGTCGAGGAGACGCGCGGCGGGCGCGCGAAGCGGACCGCGCTGGCGATCGTGCTGCTCGGGCTCTGGCCCGCGCTCGACGCGATCTTTCGGAAGCGGAGTCACCTGTTCCAGCGCGAGGCGCACGACATCGAGATGGAGATCATCGAGCACCTCATCGCGCAGGTTCAGCGCATCGACCTCGCGCGCGTCGCGTGCCTGGCGGCGACGCTGGTGCGGAACACCGAGCGCGATGTCGTCGACGCTCGCGTCCGCGAGCGGACCCGCGCCGCGAAATCCGATGCGGTGACGCCGGACGCGATCGTGGCGCCCGCGATCGACGACGAGCTCGTGGCCGCGTCGCGGTTCGGCTTATCGGTCGGCCAGTCGGAGGCGCAGCACGTCACCGCGCTTCGCTCCTGGCTGCAGTCCGCGGTCGGACACGACGCGGACCTGGTCGTCGAAGCCGTCATCAACCAGCGAAGCCGCGTCGAGCTGGCGGCGTCGCTCAAGATCTCCCACGCAGCCGCGCGCAAGCGGCTCGAACGCGCGCTGGATCGCGCGCGCCACGCGTTCCTGGCCCAGCCCTCGTCACGGCCGACGCTCCAGTCCGCTTGGGTGAGCCAATGAAAATCTATCTCGCTGCACACTACGATCGCCGCTGGCAAATGCTCGCCGTCGCTTCCACGCTCGAGCACGCCGGTCACGAGGTCACCTCACGCTGGATCGCGGGCGGACGGGGCGCCGATCCGGCCGTCATCCCCGCCGTGGAGGCTCTCGTCGATCTCGGGCACGCCGACTGCCTGGTGGCTTTCACCGAAGAGCCCTCACGCGACACCGGCCGCGCCGACTCCGGCGACCGACACGTCGAGTTCGGCATCGCGCTCGCGGCGGGCAAACGCCTCTGCGTCGTCGGTCCGCGCGAGACGAC
>DATMZL010001101.1:0-13956 GCA_035607075.1 Polyangia bacterium | reverse complement strand
AACCCGCGTCGGCCAGCGCCCGCGCCACGACCTTCGCGCCACGGTCGTGTCCGTCGAGCCCAGCCTTCGCGACCAGGATGCGCAGCTTCCGTTTCACGCGGCGAAGCTTACCAGCGAACGCGGCCGACGTCGCCCGCCGACGCCAGCTGCTCCCGCGCGAAGCGCGGGTGTGCAGCTATTTCTGAGATGCGCCTTACGGCATCGGGCTGGCGATCGCCGAGAACTGCAGGACCGCGCCGCCCTCTTTCCCGGGCGCGGCGGCATCGACCACCAGGTGATAGCGGCCCCCCGGAAGCTTCGTGAACACATACGACCCGGACGGCGTTCCGCTCGACATCACGCAGGCGAACTGCGTCCCGGCGTCGCAGGCCAGGTTCGGGTTCTTGTTGTCGTAGAGCGCGAAGTTGTGATTCCCGACCTGGGCCCACTGCATCGTGACGTCGGCCAGCGCCGGCAGCTGGAAGTCGACGACGGCGTCGTCACCGCTCGCCGTCGAGCACATCTTCTGCTGATCGTTCATGTTGCCCGTGGTCGTGACGGAGACCAGCACCGCGGTACCGTCGAGCGGCAGCAACTTCGCTGTCGCGTCCGCGCGGCAAGCGAACTTCGCGCAGATCGCCTCGGTGACGCACTTCTTGTCGTCGCAGTCGGTGGCGCCGTCGCGATCGTCGTCGATGCCGTTGTCGCAGATCTCGCGGATCTGCTCCTGGATCCCGGTCAGCGTCAGCGTGACCGTACCTTCGCTGCCCGCCTGGAAGGCCTGGATGATGACGTTGTAGTTACCGGGCTGCAGCTCGGGAATCGAGTAGCCGCACCCGAACGGCAGCACCGACGGATCGACGCACACGACCTCGTGCTCGTCGCAGGCGTCCAGCGGTTGCAGCTGCTGCGCCAGCGCGAGCACGTGCGAGCCGCCGTCCATGCAGTCGTGGCTGAGGCTCATCGGCTGCGTCAGGTTCACGCGCAGCACGCGCTCCTTGCCGTTGCCGCGGCTGCACGACGTCGGGTACAGCGTGGTGCCGCCGCGCGTGTCGACGGTGACGGTGCGGCGCGTGTTCCACGAGAACGACCCGAGGTCCTGGTCCGGCATGCACGCCGGCGCCGGACAGCCCGCCACGCCGAAGCAGGCGGGATCGTCACAGTCGGTCAGGCCGTTGGCGTCGTCGTCGATCCCGTTGCCGCAGATCTCGACGCGACGGCCGCTGAACGCCGAGAACCGCAGGTTGATGTTCCCGGCTCGGCCTTCCTGCGCCTTGGCGACGAAGACGTAGCGACCCGCCGGCAGCGTGACCCACGCGATCGCGTTGGCCGATTCGTCCTGGAACGAGCAGGACCGCTGGTTGGCGTCGCAGGCGAGGCCCGGTCCGGGCATGTTGTAGATCGCGAAGATGCTGCGCCCGGTCTGCATGAACTCGACCTCCAGGCCCGCCGTCTCGGCCAGCGTGAAGGCGATCGCGATGTCGCCGCCCGCCTTCCCCGCCGAGCAGGTCGACTGATAGGTGTCGTCCGAGGTGGCGAGGTTCGCGCTCACCGCGTGCGCGTCGCCGTCGACCACCAGCGTCCCGATGTTGACGTCGGGGTTGCACTGGCTGCCCACGCACGACGGGTCGTTCTTGCAAACCGCGTCCTGGCAGTCCGTCAGCCCGTTGCCGTCGTCATCCTTGCCGTTGGCGCAGATCTCGGGACTCGAGATGGAGCCGGTCGACAGGGCGACGACCGTCGAACCGGTCAGCCGCGGATACGACTCGACGATCACGTAGTAGACGCCGGGCGGCAGCGCCGCGAACGTCTTGTTCGCGTTCGGCATGTCCATGGCGGGGATGCAGGTGTCGACCGGGTTGCGATCGCAGCGCTGGCTGGCGCCCGCCCGGAACAGGCCGATCGCGTGCGCGCTCGTCGGACCCTGCGAAAAGTCGACGCGGACGTCCGCCGTTGCGTCGAGCTGGAAGCGGCCGACACGGCCGACGCCGCCCGCCGGCGCGCAGGTCGAGTAGCCGACGGTCGCACCGGTCGTGTCCATCACCTTCTTCACGGCCGCGCCGTGGGCCGCGATGGTTCCGAAGTCGATGTCCACCGTGCACGCCGTCGCGAGGCAGCCGGGGAAGGTCGTGCACTGCGGATCGGCGCAGTCCACGAGGTTGTCGCGGTTGTCGTCGACGCCGTTGTTGCAGATCTCCATGCCCATGGTCGGCTTGCACGCGAGGCTGTTCATGCAATCGGGATCGGCGCAGTCGATGCGGCCGTCGTCGTCGTCGTCGAGGTTGTTGTTGCAGATCTCCATGCCGGGCGGCGCGCAGCGCGTGTCGCCGAAGCAGCTCGGATCCTGGCAATCCGCGAGGTTGTTGCAGTTGTCGTCGACGCCGTTGTTGCAGATCTCCGCGCGGCTCGCGCAGCTGTTGCCGGTGCCGCCCGTGCCGCCGCGCCCGGTCGAGCCGCCGCGGCCCGCCGTCCCGGTCGTGCCGCCGCGCCCCGCCACTCCCGTCGTGCCGCCGCGGCCCGCCACTCCCGTCGTACCGCCGCGTCCCGCCACTCCCGTCGTGCCGCCGCGTCCCGCCGTGCCCGTCGCACCGCCGCGTCCGCCGATGCTGCCGCCGTTGCCGCCGCGATCGCCGATGCTGCCGCCGACGCTGCCACTGGTGCCGCCATGTCCGACGCTGCCGCCCTCGCCGGCGCCGCCGTCCACCTCGGAGATGTCGCCGCCGGTGCCGCTGCCGTTGCGGTGGTGCTTGCTGAACAGATCACTTCTTCCGCACGCGCCCGCCCCCATCATGAGCGACGCAAGTGCGGACAACAAAGCAATGCTAGGCAGGCGCGACATGGCTCAGGAGTCTACATGAGAGTGCCTTCAGTAGTAGAAGAGCGGGTCATGGAAACGCTTCGCGTGACCAATCCCGCAACCGGTCAGCTGATCCGGGAGGTCCCGGCGGGGGATGCGGGTGCCGCGGCGGCGGCTATCGCCCGCGCCCGCTCCGCCCAAGGGGCCTGGGGCGAGCTGCCCTTCTCGGAACGCGCCCGCATCCTGCGCCGGCTGGCCCGGGCGATGCGCGACGACCCGACCTTCCTGGACACCCTCTGCGCGGAAAGTGGGAAGCCGCGTTACGAAGCCGAGAACATGGAGCTCTTCTACGCCCTCGAGCTCACGCGGTACTACACGGGGCGCGCCGGGCGCCGGGCCCTGGCCGACGAACTTCGCTACCCGCTCCTGTTCGCCAACAAGCGGGCGCGTGTCGTACGTCACCCTCGCGGGGTGGTGGCGGTCATCGGGCCCTGGAACTGGCCGTTGCTGAACAACTACGCCGACTGCATCGGCCCGCTGATCGCTGGCAACGCTGTCGTGCTGAAACCATCGGAGCACACACCACTGACGTCGTTGCGGGTGGCGGAGCTGGCGCGCGACGCGGGCGTGCCCGAGAACGTCTTCCAGGTGGTGGCTGGTCGGGGCGACGTGGGCGCCGCCCTGACCGCGGCGGCGGACATGATCTTCTTCACCGGCAGCGCGACGACCGGCAAGCAGGTGGCGCAGGCGGCCGCGGCGCGCCTGGTCCCGGCGGTGCTCGAGCTGGGCGGCAAGTCTCCGATGATCGTGCTCGCCGACGCGGACCTGCCGCGCGCCGCGCATGCCGCCGTCTGGAGCGGCTTCGCGCATAGCGGCCAGGTCTGCATTCGCACCGAACGCGTGATCGTCGAGGAAGCGGTCGCGGATCGCTTCATCGAGCTCGCGGCCGCCGAGATCGGCCGCCTGCGCCAGGCGCCGCCGCCGCTCGGCAAGCCGAACGCGAGCGACGTCGACGTCGGCGCCATCACCTTCGCGCCCCAGATCGAGCGCGCGGAGCAGCAGATCGCGGACGCCGTCGCGCGCGGCGGACGCGTCGTCACCGGCGGCGCGCGGCGCAAGGATCTGGAGGGCCAGTTCTTCGCACCGACGCTGATCGCCGATGCCACGCCGGAGATGGCCGTGATTCGCGAGGAGACGTTCGGCCCGGTGCTGCCGGTGATGCGCGTTCCCGACGCGGACGCCGCGTTACGCGCCGCGAACGACACGCCCATGGGCCTGTCGGGCAGCGTCTGGTCAGGCGACGCCGAGCGCGCGTCCGCCCTCGCCCGCCGCCTGCGGGCGGGCAGCGTGTGCGTCAACGACGCGCTGGTGAACTACTTCTGCTTCGACGCGCCGCTGGGCGGCGTGAAGGCGAGCGGAATGGGCTTCCGGCACGGGCCCGAAGGGCTGCGCCAGTTTTGCCAGATCGAGACAATCGTCGAGGACCACCCGCTGCTCGGCTGGCTGTCGCCGTGGATCGATCGACAGCTGGCCTTCCCTTACAACACGCGAACGCAGCGCCTGCTGCGCTGGTTCATGCGGGTGTTCTACTGACGTTGAAGCGCTGGATCGTGGCGAGCAGCTCGTCCAGATCGATCGGCTTCTTGATCGCGCCGTCGGTCTGCAGCGCGCGCGCCTTCTCTTCCATGCGGCCGTCGGCGCTCAAGAGCACGACCGGAACGCCGCACAGCTGCGGATCGATCTTCTGGACCATGCGGAACTCGGAGCCGCTCATGCGCGGCATCATCAGGTCCAGCAGGATCAGCCCGGGCCGCGCGCCCGTGCGCAGGTAGTCGAGCGCCTGCTCGCCGTCGACGGCGCATTCGACCCGGTACCCCTCGTCCCGAAGCGTTTCGGCGAGGGCTTCCCGCACGTCGAAGTCGTCCTCGACGAGCAGGATCGTGAAATCCCCCACGAGAGAAATCTTACCCGACCGGCACGGCCCTGACCGTCGGAGAACCGCCCCCGAGGCGCGTCAGGGGACGAGCTCGAGGTGGGAGATGACGCCGAAGTGGTCCGACGGCCAGAGCCCATCCGCCGTCCGGCCGGTGGCGGGATCGGTCCCCTGGACCGTCACGTCGTTGACGCGGAATCGTCCACGGTAGAGCACCAGGTCGATGCGCTCGTTCGCGTTCGACGCCGGATTCTTGAGGTCGTCCGCCTGGCAGCACGTGAACCCGTCGTCGGTGCCGCCCATGTCGAACGCGTCGTGGTAGCCCCCCGCCGTCAGCACGGGATACGAGTGCGTGCCCGGCGGGCTGTTGAAGTCGCCGAGCAGCAGCACCGGATCGGGCGTCGGCTTCAGAGCGGCGACCAGCTCGGCGGCCTGGGCGAGCTGCGCGGCGCTCAGCGACTGGATCTCGAGGTGCGAGTTGGCGAACGTGAAATGCGCGTCGCCGACGACGGCGTCGGCGCGGCAGTAGCCGCGCGTGAGCGCGATCGGAACGCCGGCCGAACCGCCCGCGTTGAACGAGAACTTGCTGGCGTAATTCGCGGCGAGGAAGTTCGACGTCTGGACGCCGTCGCGCGCGAGGATCACGTCGCGATCGGTGAGGCGCAGATCGAACACGCCGCCCGCGCCGTCGTTGACCGGCACCTCGGCGTCGACGTTCGGCGATTCGCCCACGACCTGGTAGACGCCGCCCTGCACGGTGATCTCGTTCATCAGCAGCTGCAAGAAATCGAGCACGACCTCCGTCGCGTTCGCGGTTCCGTCGCCGGGCTGGTGATCGCTGGGGACCTGGCGGCGGTACAACGTGACCTCCTGAAGCGCGACGAGGTCAGGCGCGGCGGCGACGATCTGCGCGGCGAGCACCTTCGCGCGCTCCGGAAAGTTCGACGCCTGCACGTTCGCCCACAACGTCGCGGTCGCGTCGGGCAGCGTGTCCGCCGAGGTGAGCAACGCGAGCGGCGTGATGTCGCTGCCCAGGTACAGGTTGTGCGTGAACACGCTGACCGGATGGCCCGGCCCGACGAGGCCGTCGTCCTTCTTGCAACCGGCCGTCGCCGCCGCGATCAGCACCGCACCCAACACCAAGCTCTTTGCGTTCAACATGGCGAAGAGTCTACAGCGGGCGGCGCCGGATTGAGGCAAGCTGTCGATTCACAGTGATCGATCTTTGCTATTCCAACCGCACCGAGCCGCTGCTGGACGCGCTGGCGGAGAACGTGGCGGCCACGCAGGCGTCGCTCTACGAACCGGTGCGGCTGCTGGTGCCGAACGGGCTCGTCGAGGATTACGTCAAGCGCGGGCTCGCCCGACGGCGCGGCATCGTCGCCCACGTCAAGGCGCGCTTCCTGCGGGGATTCCTGCGCGAGGTCGCGGAGGCCAGCGCGCCCGGCGTCCGCATCGTCGATCGCGACATCATCGAAGGCGAGCTGCTGGCGCTGTTCCACGACGACGCGCGCCTCGCGTCGCCCGAGCTCGCGCCCGCGCAGGAGTACCTGGCGCCGAACGACGCGGATCGCACGGCGCTCGATCGCCGACGCGCCCAGCTGGCCGCCAAGCTGGCCGAGCTCTTCGACGAGTACGCCTACGCGCGCCCCGAGATGCTCGCGGTCTGGAAGAAGGGAAGCGTGATCGCGGGCTGGAACGAGCCGCTCCAGCGATGGCAGCGTGGGCTGTGGCTGGCGTTGTTCGGCCGGAACGGCGCGCTGGCGGGTGAGGCGAGCGTCGCGCTCCCCGACTTCTTCGCGCGCACGGCGCCCGCCGATCTGCGCGTCCCGGGCGCGGTGCATGTCTTCGGGATCTCGTTCGTTGCGCGTCTTTATCGATCGATCTTCGCGTCGCTCGCGCGCGCGACGTCGCTGTTCGTCTACACGCTGAACCCGTGCCGCGAGCTGTGGGAGGACCTTCAACCGGCGCGGCGATCAGGTGGCAAGCGTCGCGTCTCGCCGCGCCAGCTGGCGTTTGCGCTGGGCGACGAAGCGGCGGCGCCTGTGTCGGCGCCGGCGGGCGACGAGAACCCGCTGCTCGCGCTCTGGGGGCGGCCGGGACGAGACAGCATCCGTCTCTACAACGAGCTATCCGACTGCAACTTCCGCGAGCGCTTCGCCGATCCGCTGGAGAACATGTCGTCGCCAACGTTGCTGGCGACGTTGCAGCGCGAGGTCCTCGATCGCGCCCCGCGCGCCCGCGAGGCGGCGCCGCGCGACGACAGTCTGATCGTGTGGGGCGCCCCCGACCCGCGCCGCGAGCTGGAATCGGTCGCCGCCGAGATCTGGTCGCTGGTGCGGCGTGACGGGACGTTTCGCTTCGATGACTTCGCCGTCGTCGTGCCGGCTGCGTCCGCCGCGACGTATCTGCCGCTGGCCCGCGAGGTCTTCACAGCCGCGTCCGAGCTGCCGCACATGGTCATCGACCTCCCCTCGCCTGCCGAAGGTCATGTCCTCGAAGCCGCCGAGCTTCTGTTGGCGCTGCCCACTGGGCCCTTCGGGCGGCGCGACTTCCTACCGCTGCTGATGCATCCGACGGTGGCGCGCCGCTTCCCCGACGTCGACCCGGAGATGTTCCTCGGCCTGTGCGAGGAGCTGGGCATCGTTCGCGGCGCCGACGGCGGCGCGCTGCGCGACACCTACGCCGACGACGACCGGGTCAGCTGGGACCACGGGCTGCGACGGCTGGCGCTGGGCGCGTTCCTGTCAGGTCCGCGCAGCGGCGAGCAGCGGCCGTTCTCGCGCGCCGATGAGAGCCTGCTTGCCGCTGAGTTGCCGGCCGCCGCGGAGCCGGCGGCGCGCGCGCTGGGCATCCTCGCCCGCGAGCTGATCGACTTCGCGCGCTCGGCGCAGGCGCTGATCGCGCCGATCCCGGAGCACGTCGCGCTGCTGCGGCGCACGTTGACGTCGGCCATCCGCCCCGAAGGCGACGACGAGGAGGCCGCCCTGCGCGACTGCTTCACCGTCCTCGAGCGCATCGCCGAGACCGCGCCCCCCGACCTGCGCGTCGGGTTCGCGGTGGTCGCCGAGCTGGTCCGCGCCCGCCTGCGCGCGTTGCGGCGGCACACGCGGCCGCGGCAGGGAGTGATGGTCGGCAGCCTGGCACCGCTGCGAGCGCTGACGTTCCGCGTGGTCTTCGTCGTCGGTCTCGACGAACGCGTGTTTCCGTCGGCGGATGGATTCCGTGCGCTCGACCTTCGCGCGGCGGCGCCTCAGCCCGGCGACGTGACGCCGCGCGAGCAGGACGAGTACTTGTTCCTGGAGACGCTGCTGTCGACGCGCGAGCGGCTGCGGCTCTCCTACGTCGCGCGCGACGCTGTGACGGGCGAACGCAAGGATCCGTCGTCGACCCTGATCGCGCTTGCCGACGTTCTGGCGTCATCCGGCCCGGCCGGCGACGACCTGGTCCGCGCGATCACGCGCGCCGGGCCGCCCCTGGCGCGGCACGAGGACGCCGGCGTCGTCGCGGTGTTTCCGGCGGCCGCGCGCGAGCGGCAGGCCGTCGCGCTCGGGCGCTCGTTGCGGCGCGCCGCGCAGGTCATCCAGCTGCCTGAGGCGAGCGCGCTGGGCGCCAGGCTGGCGCCGGACACGTGGGCGGCGCTCGCGCCGCCGCTCGGGCGCATTCCGCTGGCGGGACGGACCGACGCGCCCCGGCGGGCGATCGCGACGCTGACGCTCACCGATCTGCGCCGCTTCCTCGAGTGCCCGCTGCAGGGCTCCGTGCGCGTGCTCTTGCCGATGCGCGGCGATGACGACGCCGAGGACGAGGCCGAGGCCGCGCTGCGCGAGCGCGAGAACCTGGGCGACGCGCAGATCCGGACCACGCCGCTGCTGCGCGACCTCTTCGGGCGCGCGATCGACGCCGGCGCGACCGACGACGATGCGCTGGCGGCGCGCTACGACGCCGAGATCGCCGTCCTCCGGCTCGACGGCACGTTGCCCTCCGGCCTGTTCGGAAAGGTGTTGCGGGTGCTGCACCTCGAACGCGTGCGCTCGTGGCGGGACGGCCTGCGCGCCGCCTTCGACGGCCGCTTGCCGACGGGGCTCGCGCCGATCCGGTACGGCGCCGGGCCCGAGCACCGCCCCGACGTCGAGATCTCGCCGCCCGTCACGTTGACGGTTCCGCTGCCGGACGGCCCGCGCGTCGTGACGCTGCTGGGACAGACCGAGCCGCTGGCGATCGTCGACGGCGCGCGGATCTCGGTGACGCTGCTTTCCGCCCGGGGCCGCGACGAATATCCCGACCGCGATCGGCTCCGCGCCTGGTTGACGCACCTGGCGCTGGCGGCCTCGGGTCGAGGCGCCGACCGCCGCCTCACGTCGCTGCTGGTCGGCGCTTCGCGCAACGACGACCCAGCCACCGTCAAGCGCGCCGACTTCGCGCCGCTCGCGGAGGCCGAGGCGCGCGCGCTGCTCACGGCGCTCGCCGCCGAGGTGCTGGCCGACGTTCATCCCTACCTCTTGCCGTGCGAGGGCGTGTTCCACGCACGGCGCAAGCAACTGAAAGGACGCGCGCTGAGCGTGCGTGAGGCCGTCATGTTGCTACGCGACGACGGCCGCACGCACCTCAGCTCCGAGCGCGGTCCCGTCGCGGACGCCCGCCGGTATCCGGTTCCCGCCGACGCCGACGTGCTCGCCGAGCGACGCTTCGCGCCCTACTTCGCGTCGCTGGAGGAGGCGCGGTGACCGCGACGTACGCGTATCCGTTCCCGGCCGAGCTCGTCGACTTGCCGCGCGATCGGCCGGCGGTGATCGAGGCGTCCGCGGGAACCGGCAAGACCTACCTCATCGAGCACCTGGTCGTCGATCGGCTGGTGCGCGGCGAGGCGCGCATCGATCAGATGCTTGTCGTGACGTTCTCCGAGCGGGCCTCGGCCGAGCTGGTGCGCCGGATCCGCGCGCTGGTCCGGCGGGTGCTGCGGCCCGATCCCGCGAACGATGCGGCGGCCGACTCGCCGCACGTCTGGACGATCGACGCGGGCGCGCGCGAGCGCCTGGAAGCCGCAGCCGGCGGCCTCGACGTCGCGCCGATCTCGACGATCCACGCGTTCTGCCAGCGCGTTCTGACCGAGCATGCATTCGCGAGCGGCCGCCTGCTGGCGCAGAACGCCGTCGAGAGCCGGACCGCGTTCGCGGCGGCGTTCGACGAGGTGATCCGCGGTCGGCTCGACGGCGAGCTGCAGGCGCTGCTCGCGGCCTGGCTGGTGGCGAGCGGCGACGTCCGCGGCATGGAGGACCTCCTCTACAAAGCGCGCGGCGTCCGTTGCGACTGGTCGGTGACCTACGATCCGGCGCGGCTCGCCGACGCGGCACGCCGGTTCGCCGCGCTCAACCTGCCCGAGCTGCACGCGATCACCGACCGCGCGATCAAGCGCGCGAAGTACGTCGTTCAGCGCATCGACGAGCTGCACGCCATCTGCACCCGATTCGTCGCGCACGGCGAGCCCGCCTGGCTGCTCGCCGACGTGGACGCGCGGGTGAGGAGCAAGGATATCTTCGGCTTCATCCTCGACGGCGAGCGGCTGGGCGGGGCGCGCGCCAAACCCGGGGTCGCCGCGCTGCTTGCGCACATCGAGGCGCTCTGCGACGCCGCGTTGCCCCTCGCGACCGCCGTGGCGCAGCGCTTCGGGCCGCTGATCGAGGAGCGGCTGCGAGCGCGCAAGCGCGCCGCCGGCCTCTACGACTTCGACGACATGCTGGTGCTGGTCGCGGAGGCGCTGCGCGGCCCGCGCGGCGCCGAGCTGGTGGCGGCGCTGCGCGGGCGCTACCGGCTGGCCGTGATCGACGAGTTCCAGGACACCGATCCCGTTCAGTGGGAGATCTTCCGGGCGATCTTCCTCGGAGGAGGCGACGGCGACGCACGTCCGCTCTACCTCGTCGGCGATCCCAAGCAGTCCATCTACGGCTTCCGCGGCGCCGACGTGAGCACGTATGAAGGCGCGCGCGCCGCGGTGACCGCCGAGGGCGGCGCCCATCACCTGGAGCGTAATTTTCGTTCGACGCCCGCGATCATCGACACGTACAACGCGATCTTCGATCAGACGGCCCGGCATCCGTTTTTCTCGACGGGGATGCGCTACGACCACCCCGTCAGCTACGGCGGCCAGGAGAGCGAGACCGTCGACCGGATGCGACCGCTGACCTTGCTGCGCGTCCAGGCCGGCCAGGCGGAGGCGGAAGAGACGCTACCGATGCGGATCGTCCGGTCTCGTCTCGCGCGCGCGATCGCCGACGAGATCGCCGGGTTGATCGACCGCGCCGACGTCACCGACGCGAGCGAGATCTTCGTCCTCACCCGCACCCGCCGGGAGTCGCAGACCGTCGCCGACGCGCTCGCCACGCGCGGGATCCCGGCGGTGCTCGCCGCGCAGGAGGGCCTTTACGAAACCGAGGAGGCGCGCCAGGTGCGCGATCTCCTGCGCGCTATCGCCGACCCGCACGATCCGGCCAAGCGCCTGCGCGCCTGGTTGACGCCGTTCTTCGGACTGTCCGTCGCAGATCTGCCGGCCGCAGCGGCGGGCGGCGACCAGGCGCTCATCGATCGGCTGCTCGGGTGGCACGCCGCGGCCGAGAGAGGCGACCTCGCCGGGCTGTTCGGGCGCATCCTCGACGACAGCGGCCTCGCCCGGCGTGAGCTGTTCGCGGGCGACGCCCTGCGCCGGCTGACGAACTTCCGCCAGCTTTTCGAGCTGCTCGCGCTGGACGCGGCGCGCGCGCGGCGCCCGCTGGGCGAGATCGCGCGCCGCCTCGGCGGTCTTGTCGCGCGGCTCGCCGTCCCGCAGCCCGAGGAAGGAAACACGCAGCGCGCGGAGGGCGACCGCGACGCCGTCCAGATCATGACCATGCACCGCGCGAAGGGGCTGGAGGCGGACGTCGTGTTCGTCTACGGCGGCTTCAACCTCGCCGGGCGTGATGACGTCCGCAGCTACGTCGTCGACGGCCGGCGCGTGCGGATCGCTGGACGCCCGCGCCTGCCCGGCACGCTGGATCTCATCAAGCGCGAGCGCGACGGCGAGGACCAGCGCCTCTACTACGTGGCGCTCACCCGCGCGCGCAAACGCCTCTACCTCCCCTATTCCGGCAACGTCCCCGAAGGCGATGTCTCGCCGTTCGACAGCCCGCCCGCCGAGGACACCTGGAAGCTGACGGGCGGCTACCGGCACGTCAACCGCCGGCTGCACGAGCTGATGAACGAGCCCGACCCGCGCCGCCTGCGCGATCCGCACCAGATCGTGATCGACGCGCGCGCGACCGACGGCGACGGGCCGGTCGGGTCGAACGCCGCGCTCCCGGCCTGGCGTCCCAGCGCGGAGGACATCGCGCCGATCGAACCCGATCGCGATCTCGCGGTCCTGCGCCGCGCGCGCGCCGGCGCGGTGACGACGTCGTACAGCCGCATCAAGCAGGCGCACGGCGGCTACCGCCCGTCCATCGAGGTGCTGGACGAGGTGGCCGCCCCGGCTGGCGCGCCCGCCGGAGACGGCGAACTGCGGGGCGGCGCGGCCACCGGCATCTTTTTACACGCGCTGCTGGAAGTTCTTCCGCTGTCGACGCTGCTGGAGGCACCCGAGCTGGACGCCTGGAGCGCGCGAGAGGACGTTCGCGCCGTCGCCGAACCGCTGCTGCGCCGTCACGGCCGCGATCCCGGCGAGCTGCGCCCGGCGCTGCGCCTCGCCCACGCGGCGCTGACCGCGACGCTGCCGATCGTCGGCGGCGCGCTCGCCGGACTGGCGCACGCGGCGCACACCGCGCGCGAGATGGAGTTCCTGTTCCCGTTCCCCCTCGAGGCGGGCGGCGCCGACCGCGGCTACGTCAAAGGCTTCGTCGACGTCATCTTCGAGCACGAGGGCCGCTCGTACTTCGGCGACTGGAAGACCGACCGGCTTCCCGTCTGGGACGCCGCCACGATCGCGGCGCACGTCGAGGCGAACTATGCGCTGCAAGAGCGCCTGTACTCGCTGGCGCTCGTGCGGATGCTCGGCATCACCGACGCCGCGTCTTACGAGGCGCGCTTCGGCGGCACCCTCTATATCTTCGTGCGCGGGCTCGGCGGGTCGCCCGACGCGGTCCGCAGCCGCCGTCCGAGCTACGACGAGATCACGCGCTGGCAACACGAGCTGGCCGCCGCGCTCGAGCCTGGAGAGGCGGCATGAAGATCGACGGCGCGGGCGATGCCGATGCGTTCACGTGGCCGCCCGCGTGGGCGCGCGACCTCGTGCCGGGTGGCGCGGACATCGACGAAGCGTCGCGATATTTGGCCCTCGAGGTGGGCCGCTGGCCGGATCTGCCCGCTGCAGATCGCCGCGCCTTCGCGCTTGTCGTGCTCGCCTCGCTCGACTCGCGCGGCGGCGGCGCGACGCGCCTCGATCTTGCGACGGTGGGCGCCCGTCTCGCGCGCCTTGGCGTCGCCGAGGCGGATCGTACCGCAGCCGTGCGCATGGCCGAGGCACGCCTCGCGGCGCCGGCGCTCGCGGACTTCGTGGGGCGGCCAGGCGACTACCGCCCGTTCATCGTCGAGGGCGGCTTCCTTTATCACGAACGGGATCTGCGGCTGGAGCAGCGCCTGGCGAGCGCGCTGGTCGCCCGGCTGTCTCGACCGGAGGATCCATCCGGCGGCGCGCCTCCCGGCGGCAACTGGACGAAGGAGCAAGCGGCCGCGATCGACGGCGCGGCCCGCCGATCTCTCACCGTCGTCACGGGCGGGCCCGGCACCGGCAAGACGGCGCTGATCGGCGGCATCGTCCGGGCCTGGATGGCCGCCGGAATCGGCAGCGACCGCATCGCGATCGCCGCGCCGACCGGCAAGGCGGCCAACCGTATCGGCGAGATGCTCGCGCTCGATTCGGATGCGCCGGTGCCGGCCACGCTTCACCGCCTACTCGGCCTTTCGGGCGGCGCGGTCCGGCTGCGCGGCGGCGAATTCCGCCACCACGAGAACCGTCCCCTGCCCCACGCGGCGGTCATCGTCGACGAAGCGTCGATGGTCGGGCTCGCCTTGATGGAACAGCTGTCGCGCGCGCTGGCGCCGCGCGCGCGCCTCGTCCTGATCGGCGACGGCGATCAGCTGCCCGCGGTCGAGGTCGGCAGCGTCTTCCGCGAGCTCGTCGCAGCGGTCCCGACCTTCCGCCTCACGGTCAGCCACCGCATGAACCCAGCCGATCCGGCGGGGGCCGCCGTGCTCGACGCCGCCCAGGCGATCGCCGCAG
>DATMZL010000821.1:0-6855 GCA_035607075.1 Polyangia bacterium | reverse complement strand
CGTGCGCGCGTGCTTCGTCGACTACGATCGCGAGATGGTGCTGGTGGCCGAGCGCTGCCCGCCGGCGGGGGGCCGCGAGATCGCCGCGGTGGGGCGCCTCAGCCGCGACCGCGACGGCGGCAACGGCGCCGAGTTCGCGCTGCTGGTCGCCGATCCGTGGCAGGGACGGGGAGTCGGGCGCGCGGTGCTCCGACGGCTCGTCGAGATCGCGCGTCGCGAGCGGATGACGCGCGTCTACGCCGACATCCTCGTGGGCAACCGGGCGATGCAGCACCTGTGCGACGAGCTCGGCTTCACGCTCGACGCGATGCCAGACGGCGGCGTGATCTCGGCGGTGTTGCCTCTGCGCTGACGCGCGCATTCCGTTCGCCGAACGGCGTCGCGGCATGCAAATCGTGCGTGTGACGATCGGCGGGGGCGCCTCGCCGCACGCGTTCGGTGCTGGTCCCGTGATTGCAGTCGTAGCGGGAAACGAACCAAGGAGGACGCGATGACAGATGCCGTCCGCTTCCACGTCGAGCCGCCGGGCGAGCGCGACCGCTGGGGTGTCCTGTTTCGGCCGCTGCTCGTCATTCCTCACGCGATCCTCGTCGGCGGTCCCTTCGTCGGGTTGGGCGGCGGCGCCTACCGCACCGGCGCGCTGGGGTTGCTGGCGATGACAGCGCGTTCTTCGACTGGGTGTCGATCCTTTTCACGGGCCACGCCGTCGCAGGCTTGCAGCCGTTCAAGCGGCTGTATCTGAACTGGCGGGCGCGCGTGATGGCCTACGCCTGTTTCCTCCGCGACGAATATCCGCCGTTCGGTGACGGTCCCTATCCGGCGTCGCTGGAGCTGCCCGACGAACCGGAGACGCGCGACTTCAAGTCGGTGGCGCTACGCCCGCTGCTGCTGGTGCCGCACCTGGTGGTGTTGTTGTGCCTGCTGGTCGTCGAGCTGCTGGTCTGCATCGGATCGTGGTTCGCGATCGTGTTCAAGGGCGGGCTGGGCGATAACCTGTGGCGATTCTCGCGTGACGTCATGGCGTACGCCCTGCGCGTCGAGGCGTACGGGCTGCTGATTCACGATCAGTTCCCGTCGTTCTCCCTTTTAGCCGATGCGGCCGGGGCGGACGCCGAGCTGCTTGCGAGGCCGTCATGATTGGCGCGCACCGGATGTCGTCGCTGGAGAGCATGCTCGCCGGCGATCACGATCGGCTCGATCGCGCGTTCCAGGCGATCGTCACCCGCGCCTACGGCGGCGACTTTCAGCAGCTCGAGGCGGAATGGCTGATCTTCCAGCGCGCGCTGCTCGCGCACCTCGACGCGGAGGAGAAACACCTCATCCCGGCGCTCGCCGAGGATCGACCCGGCGCCGCCCGCATCCTGCTGGATGAT
The DNA here is from genome assembly GCA_035607075.1 of Polyangia bacterium. Lineage (GTDB taxonomy): Bacteria > Myxococcota_A > Polyangia > Fen-1088 > Fen-1088 > JADGRB01. Next base: position 5,482 of record DATMZL010000821.1, on the reverse strand, counting down.
CACGCGCTGATACGGGCGAAGCTGCTGGAGCTGGGCGTCGACCTGGATCTGCATTGCCTGCGCGCCGAACGCGTCGAGGCGTTCGTGGAAGCGCTCCGCGCTCACGCCGGCCGCGAGGAGAGCATGTTCTACCCGTGGGTGGACCGGCTGGGCGGGCGCTGAGGTCCAGCAGGTGGCGGCGGGTCAGCGAGACCGCTCGAGCAGCGCGTGGAGGGCGCGCAGGGCGTCGATGGTCGTGAACACGCCGAGCACGCGGTCGCCGTCCGCCACGATTGCGGAGCCGAGCTTGCGGTCCATCATGGTCTCGATCGCTTCGCCGACCGGCGTCTCGGGACGGACCGTGAACACGTCCTGGACCATCGCTTCCTCCACCTGGACCTCCTTCGGATCGACGCCGGGCAGGGATTCGATGATCAGGATGTCCCGCTGCGACAGCATGCCCACGATGCGGCCGCCGTCGAGCACGGGCAGGTGGCGTACGCGCTTGTCGCGCATCGTGCGGACGGCTTCCGCCAGGTAGCGCTTCGGACCGATGGTGTAAGGGAGCGGCGTCATGTACGCCCTGACCTCGGGGTGCTGGCGGATGCGGGGCGCGGGCTTCTGGCGGGCCATGCCCGGAAGGGAGCAAAGCGGGGACCAGCGGCGCGGGCTCGGTCTCCGAGACGTGCGGAATCGTGCCCGTCGGAGTTGATGATCGCGCCGCGTTTGCGTTAGAGAAGTCGCCTTGGTTTTCTTCGAACGCGCCGCGATGAATGACTGCCTGCCGCGGAGCCTCCCGGGCGCGAATATTTTGCGCGGCCCGTCGCGCGTCACGCAACTCTTGCGGCCAAATCCAGGCGGGCGCGCGGGCACGGCAGTCCCCAGGCGCGTTGATGGCGCTAAATCTGCGGGCCGGTGCCCGGTACGGCTCGTGCAGACGGCTCCCGGCCGAAACTGATGCTGCCCATCCAACTGATCGTCGCGCTTCTCGCCGGCATCGCCATCACGGCGCTGCTGTTTCGCGGAGCGCCGGCCCTCGCCGGTCACACCGTCGGCCGTGTCGTGCTCCTGGTCGGGATCGCAGCGCTGCCGCTGCTCCTGTCGATCGGCAACATCTCTTACGGCGTTCACCAGTCGAGCACCACGGGGTTCTGCCTCTCGTGTCACGAGATGCAGCGCCATGGAAAGAGCTTGTTCGCCGACAACCGGCAGGCGCTGGCGGCGACGCACTACCAGAACCGCCTCGTCGATCGCGAGACCGTCTGCTACTCGTGCCACAAGGACTACGCGATGTTCGGCGACGTCACGGCGAAGCTGAACGGATTGCGGCACGTGTGGGCGCACTACATCGCCGGCGTCCCGGCGAAGATCGAGCTCTACAAACCGTACCCGAACTCGAACTGCCTACACTGTCACGACGACGCGCGTCGCTTCGTCGACGGCGTCGCGCACCGCCCGATCGTCAGCGCGCTGTACGCGGGCACGACGTCGTGCCTGTCGTGCCACCGGATCGCGCACGACATGGCGAAGGTAGACGCCGAGCAATTCTGGCAGGCGCACTGAGCATGGCCGACGTGAACGACAAGGCGACGCGGAGGATCCGGCGGGCCGCGGTGGTCGGGGGGCTCGGGCTGCTCGTCCAGTTCGTGGCGGCGCTGCACTGGACGCCGATGACTTTCATCCTGTCGGCGGCGATCGGCGCGCCCCTCGTCCTCGTGGGCGGAGGGCTGTTCCTGCGCGCGGTCTGGAAGAACATGCGCGAAAAGGGGGCGGTGTGAGCGGTGTGAGACGGGCCGGCGGTCGCCGGCTGGCGTTCGTGCTCGCTCTCGTGTTGCCGGCGATCGCGCTCGGCGCGGCCTTTCCAGCCGTGCTGCGTATTCCGCGCAAGAACCCGTCGGTCACGGTGCCGCCCGCGGCGTTGTTCTCGCATCGGACGCACCAGTCTTTCGGCTGCTACGCCTGTCATCCGGCCGTCTTCCCGCAGGCGCTCGTCGGCTTCACGCACGAGGAGATGCAGGCGGAGAAGTTCTGCGGCCACTGTCACGACGGTCGGACCGCGTTCACGATCGCGGGAGCCGAGTGCGCGAGGTGCCACGTCGATGGCCGCTAGGCGCCTGTGCGCGATCGTGATCGCGGCCGGTCTGCTCCCGGCCGCGATCGTGCGGGCGCAGAGCCAGCAGGAAAAGAAACGCTCCGAGATCCTGAAGGAGCTTGGCCTCAAGAAGAAGCCGCCCACGCCGCCCGCCAACGAGGCGCCGGCTCCGGCCGCGGGCGAGCCGGCGGGCGAGGGCGCCGAGAAGCCGGAGGCGCCGGCCGAGCCGGGCGGCAAGCAAAAGGGGCCGGGACGGAGCACCGGGCCGGCGGCGCCGTCGTTCACGCGCGCGATTCACCCGCAGCTCGTGGCGACTTGCAAGCCCTGCCATGCGCCGGGCGCGCCCGGGGGAATGTCGCGCCTGTTGTTCTCGGGCGATCCGGTCGCGGATCACCGGGTGGTGGCGCGTTTCGTCGACGTCAAGAATCCGGAGGCGAGCACGCTGCTCGCGAAGGCGTCGGGAGCCACCCCGCACGCGGGCGCCGCGCCGTGGCCGGCCACCACGACGCCGTATCAGCGCGTGCTCGCCTGGATTCGCGGCGGTGCCCGCCTGGACGCGACGGCGCAGTCCGCGCCCGCGCCCGTCGAGCAGCCGACGAAGCCGGGCGCGCCCGCGACGGCGAAGCGCGCGCCCGCCGGCGCGCCGCCGGCGGCAGCGCCGGGCGCGACGCTCGAGGCGCCGGCCGCGGCTCCCGAGACCGCCGCGGTCCCGGCGACGGAAGCCCCCGCTGCACCCCCGCCCGCCGGTGCGCCCACGAAGGCGGCCGGGCCCTCGTTCGCGACGGGCGTGCACCCGATCTTGATGACGACGTGCAATCTCTGTCATCGCCCCGGGGGACCGGCGGGCATGACGCGGTTCCTGCTGAGTGGGGACGCGGTGAAAGACGAGGCGGCGACGCGCGCCTTCGTCGACGTCGCGGCGCCCGAGCGGAGCTTGCTCGTCACCAAGTCGTCGGGCCAGATGCACGGCGGCGGCGCCGTCCTCCCCGCGGGCGACGCGCGGCTCGCCACGATCCTCGCCTGGGCGCGCGCGCTCGCGCCGGCCGCGCCCGCGCCCGCCGTGGAGACAGGCGGCGCCGCGCCTGCGCCCGCGGCGCCAATGCTGGTCGCGCCCACGGCGCCAACTCCCGCCACGATGCCGACTGGCCACGGCGGCCACGGCACCCCCGGCTTCGCTCTGCCCTTCGGCTTCATGCTCGACGGCCGCTTCAGCATCGACTACGAGCGGCGCCAGTTCACCGGAAGCCCGTTCGCCGACGGAAGCGTCAACGCGCTCCGCAGCTACCATCACTTCCTGTTTCTTTCGCACGACGCGGCCGGCGATCCGTGCGGCTTGTCGCTCGAGGTGCTGACCCTCCAGTTCTGGGAGGCGCACTGCCGCATCAAGGGCTTGCCGCCACCGGTGCGCCTCTCGTTCGCGGGCGGCAAGATCGTCGTGCCGTTCGGCGCGGATCCCCTGTTCCACCAGAACTACGGCGGCCTGGGCGGCTTCGATCAGCCGGTGCTGCCTGTGATCTGGGCGATCGAGGGCGTGGCGGCGCACCTCACCTTGGAGCGGCGCGCGCTGGTGGTGACCGACGACCTGTTCGTCGTGCGCGGCTACGCGCTTCCCCACGCCGATTCGATCATCAATCTGCAGAGCGGCTTCTCCACCGAGGACAGCACCAAGCTCGGGTTCGGCAACCGCATCGGCCTGTCGTGGATGTTCGTGTCGGCCTGGTACTCGGCGTACTACAACCCGCTCGGCTTCGGACGGCGGCTTTTCATGCAGGCGCTCGACCTCACCGTCTGGCGGCCGCGCGGCATTCCCGTCGCCGAGCACTTCAGCCTCGGACTGGGCCTGCTCCGCGCGGATGTGTCGGGTGGCGGCGTCGGCGTCGGCGGCCCCGGCTTCGACTATTACGACTTCGCCGACTACTTGCAGCTCCGTTACTACCCGGTTGACTGGCTCTACATCCAGTACCGCGGCGGCCTGCGCACGTTCAACAACCGCCGCGGCGTCATCGTGGACAACTCGCGGCTGACCAGCGCGGACGCGTCGGCGCACAACTTCGCGGTCGTGGCGCGCTGTCGCGGCGTGACCGCGGGCCTGTACTACTTCATCAACCTCGAGAAGGTCGACGAGGTTCCGAACGACCTCGTCCGCCTGAGCGTGGTCTATGAGTTCTGAGTTCTCATGCATCCGATGGGTGGTCGCGGCCGCCCTCGCGGGCGGGCTGGCGCTGAGCGCCTGCGCGGACTTCACGCGCGGCGAGCCGTCGCCGAAGGTGGACGCGGGCGGGTCCGACGGCGGCGGCACCGACAGCGGCGGCGACGGCGGCGCGGCGCTGTCATTCGCGAAGGACGTCGAGCCGTTGCTGGTGCCAACCTGTCAGATGTGCCACGCGACCGGCCAGATGGCCGGCGATACGCAGCTTCTGTTCACGGGAACGGCCGACACCGACTATCCGACCGTCCTGATGTTCGTCGACACGTCCGCGCCAGGGGGCAGCCGCCTGCTGTCGAAGATGGCCGGCAACGGCCACCAGGGCGGGACGGTGTACGCCGCGGGATCGCCCGAGTACCAAACGGTCTTGCACTGGATCGAGCAAGGAGCATCACCATGAAGCGCCACGTCCACCTCTTCGCGACCCGCCACGTCGCCGCCGCCGCTGTTGTCGCGTCCGTGCTGGCGGCGTCCGCTTGTGCGCAGCTCGAGGGCGACTCGGGGCCGACCGTCGTCGTCCCCGGCCCCACCATCGAGACGAGCGGACCGCACCGGGTCGTCATCGGCAGCACGGTCACCATCGTCGCCACGACGAAGGACGGTCAGGACGCGAGCTACACGTTCGTCAGCGCCGATCCATCGGTCGCCAGCGTCGACGGCGGCGGCGTCGTCACCGGCATCCGCCTGGGCGAAACGGCGATCACCATCACCGGCGACGATACGATGGCGACCGCGAGCTACCCGGTCGTCGTCGTCGGGCCCGACGACGCGTCGACCATCCCGTACTACACGGCCTGGTCGATGTCGGCCCACTCCGACGCGACCGCGCTCGCCTTCAACAACTGGAACCAGGACGGCGAGGTGCCGACCACCTGCGCGCGCTGCCACAGCTCGGAGGGGTTCATCGACTACATCGGCGGCGACGGCAGCGCCCCCGGCGTGGTCGACAAGCCGGCGCCGACCCAGTCTGTGATCCGCTGCGTCACCTGCCATAACCCGGCCGCCGACGCGCTGTCGTCCGTCACCTTCCCGTCGGGTGTGACCGTCGAAGGGCTGGGTGGCGAGGCGCGCTGCATGACCTGCCACCAGGGCCGGTCGTCCGGACCGGCGGTCGATGCGGCGATCGCGACCGCGGCGCCGGCCACCGACGACACCGTCAGCTCGTCGCTGAACTTCCAGAACATCCACTTCTTCCCCGCCGCAGC
>DATMZL010001335.1:0-7545 GCA_035607075.1 Polyangia bacterium | reverse complement strand
CACCGGTGCCGCCCACGCCGCCGGTCCCGCCCACACTGCCCGGGACGCCGCCGGTGTTCGAGCCGGCCGCGCCCGTCGTTCCCGCGGCGCCGGTCGTGCCCGAGCTTCCGCCGGTGCTCCCGCCCGCGCCGGTCGTGCCGCCAGTGCCGCCGGTACCCGAGCCGCCGTGTCCGCCGGCGCCGCTCGTACACAGCGCGGGCGCCGATCCGGCAGCGAGCGTGATCGAAACGATCTCCGACGCGGCGCCAGGTTGCGCGCCGGTGCTGAACGACGCCGGATCATCCGGCGAGGAAGCGACCAGATTTCCGTTGCCGTCGAACGCGCAGGCGATCACGTCGACGGTGCCCGAGACGTCCTTGGACACGTAGACACCCAGCTGCAGGGGCGGCGTCGCCGGCCATTCGGCCGAGGCCATTCCCAGCATCTTCTGGCTGCCGGGCGACGTGACCAGCACGCGCGCGTGGTCTACCTGTATCGTGCCGGCGGTCAGCCTCACCAGGATCAGCCCGTCGCCCTTCGTCGTGCACGCGGCGCCGAGCGCCAGCGCGGCGAGCCCCAACAGGAAGGCGCGGCTGCGGCCGATCATCGCGGGCACTGGAAACCTGAGGCTGTGGGGCAAGGAGCGTTCTCCGTCTTGTTGAACGTACCGGTCGCGGCGGCGATACCGAGACCGGCGCCGACGGCCGCCGCGCCGACCAACGTCCAGAACCACCATTTCGTGTAGATCGGCGACTCCGCCGCCGCGGGCGTCGTTGCCGGCGTCGTGAGGACGACCGCCTGGGGCGTTGCTTCCTTGGGCGGCGCAGGCTCGGGAGCCGACGGCAAGGGCGAGGGCGTCGACGATGCTGACGTCGACGACGAAGAAGAAGACGGTTGCGCTGATGCCTCGCGCTGCCGCTTCAGGTCCTCCATCTCCTTGATGTAGCCGTCGATCTCCTTCTGCTCGTCGGGCGACAGGCCCTTCGCTTTGCGCAGGTAGTCGCGGAACGTGGCGATCGCGCGATCCGCGTTGCCCAGACCCTGGTAACAACGGGCGATGTTGCGCAGGTAGATCGGGTGCAGCGACTCCGCGTAAAGGCGCGCGAAGATGTCCAGCGCCTCCTGGAACCGGCCGGCCGCGAAGTCCTCGCGCGCCTTGATCTCGCGCGTATCGGACGCTGCCTGCGCGCGCACCGCGCTGATCCCCAGCGCCAACACCATCACCACCGCCGCGATTTTTCTCCGGAACAGCGAGCTAGGCCCCACGGCCGGCGAGAATAGCGATTGCCCCACACCCCTGTGAAGCGGTTTCCTTCGGACCCCGGAGCGGTTGCGCTTTCCCCGCGCCGCGGCGAGGGGTGTCAAGGCTTCAACAGTCGCGCCGCCTGAGGCCGCGTCGCCAGCGACGGATTCCGAGGGCATGATGGTTGCTTGAGGTGCCCGGCGTGGTTCGCCGAATAATTCTCATGATCGTGCTCGTCGCTTTCGCCGGCTCGACGGGGCTCGCGCGCGCCGAGACGCCCGTGCTTCCAAAACGAATGGTGTACGAGCCCGGGCAGGCGATTCCTGCCGGCTACCACGTCGAGCACCGGACCCGATACGGCCTCGCGATCTCGGGCTCGATCATGTTCGGGCTCACGTACATCCCGACCGCCGCGGCGGCCTGGTACGACAGCCGCGACGGCACGCCGCTCTACGTGGTCCCGATCCTCGGGCCGCTCCTCGCGATCCCCGCGAAGACCCGCGACACCTGCGTGGAAGGCGACCACAACCCCTGCTTCAACTTCGACGACTTCATCATCGGTTTTTTCGTCGCGGATGCCGTCATGCAGGCGACCGGCGCGATCTTGGCGTGGAGAGGCTTTGCCGGACGCGATCTCCTGATCCGCAACGAGACCACCCAGGCGACCGTCGTCCCCGGCCCCGTCGGCCCCAACGGCTACGGCGCCTGGCTGACCGGCCGCTTCTGACCCGCGTCACCGCACGAACTTCGACAGCAGCCGGATGTACGCGACCTGGTAGCCGTCGCTCGGTTCGGTGACGCTCCAGGAATCCAGCGGCCAGCCGGTGTTGAAGTCCTTGTACGCCTTCTGCGCCGGCTGTCCCTTGGGCGGCGAGATCGACATCGACGTGCAGATCGCGTTGTTCGCCGCGCCGCCGCTGCAGCTCGACGGGCAGCAGACGTCCCAGTCGTAGCCGGGGTTCGCGCCGCCCGTGAGGTAGCCGGGCGGCGGCCCGTACGTCGACGTGCCGGCGCGATCCCACGCCGCGCTGCCGTCGGCGAACCACGAATGGAACATCTCGTTGACGCAGTTCTCGGCGCCGTGCGCGTACATGTTCGTCAGGTAGACCAGCGACAGCGGGTTCGTGCCGTGGATGTAGTGGATGTAGCGCGACGCCGCGCGCGTCATGTCCGCGTTCGACGCCGCCTCCAGCTTGTGGCTGACCACCGCCGCGAACAGGTTGCCGACGTTCGACTTCGTCGAGTTCGATCCCCACACGTAGTCCTGCATGTACGCGAGGTACGGATCGCGGTTGCTGGTGATCGCGCCCAGGTTGCCGCCGCTCTTCGCGCCCGTGAGGTACGCGCTGCGGATGGCCGTCACCGTCGCCGCCGTGGCGCCCGCTGCGTCGGCGTAGTCGAGCGCCGCGTCCTGGCCCGACACGTCCCACGGCGACACGTAACCGGTCGCGATCAGGTGAAGCTGGTTGTAGGCGCCGTCGAAGTACGTCTTGTACGTCGCGTCGCCGGTGACCGCGAACAGCTGCGCCGCCGCGTCCAGCTTGTAGACGAGGCGCCCGTAGTCGTCCGTTTCCTGCTGACCCGAACCCAGCCCCGTCGAGCCCGACGCGCTGTCGTTGTTCTTGAACTGCACGCTCGGGTTCGCGACGGCCCACGTCCACGCGTTCTTCGCGCGCGTCAGCAGGTCGGCGGCCGCGGTGTTCAACGTCGCGTTGTTCGGCAGCTTGAGGATCCGCCCAGCGGCGGCGAACGCGGCGGCGGTGGCGAGCGTGGCGGACGTGTTCGCGGGTCCGTACAGGCTCTGGCCCGTGGCGGAGGAGGGCGGGCTGGCCGCCGGCTCGCCCACGATGCTCAGCACCGAGCCGTCGGTTTGCTGCATGCGCGTCAGAAAGTCGAGCCCCCACTTGGCCTCGTCGAGCACGTCCGGAATCCCGTTGCCCGACTCGGGAATGTTGTAGTCGTCCGTCCAGATCGTCGGGTTCTCGGCGTACGCGCGCAGCAGCGCCTCGACGTAGCCGGCGGTCCAGCTCGTGTACTTGTTGAGATCGCCCGCGTCGTACCAGCCGCCGTGCAGGTCGCGTTCCGTCGCGGCGTTGTTCTTGTCGCTGAACAGGCGGCAGTGCTGGTCTTGCAGCGCGCCCGTGAAGGAGGCGACGTCCGTCCAACCGGCGCCTGCGTGCGTCGCGTCCTTGGCCTGGCCGGCGCGCTGGTAGAAGAGCATGCGCACCGCCTGCTTCAGCACGTCGCGGTAGACCGTGTCGCCGATCGTGAAGGTGTACGACCGGACGTTCTTGTCGACGTCGAGCACGTAGTAGTCGCCGGGCGTCGTCACGGACGTGAACGTGAACCACCACGCCTTGTCGCCTGACGACGTGTCCGTCGCGCCGCCGTTCCAGACGACGTCCGCCGCCATGTAGACGCGCGCGCCCGTCGCCGCGTTCACGACCGCGTAGGTCGCGCCGGGCGTGAACGATTCGGCGGAATCGAAGCCGGTCTGCGGATCGCGGATGACGGCGACCTTCTCGAGGTCCGGCAGGTAGCCGAACTGATCGACGACGATGTACTTACTGACGGGCGGTGCCGCCGCGCCGCCGGTGCCGCCGGCGCCCGTCGTCCCGGCGCTGCCCGTCGTGCCCGCGGTTCCCGTCGTTCCACCGCGCGCGCCCGCCGTTCCCGCCGCGCCCGTCGTCCCGCCGCGCCCGCCACCGCCCGCGCCCGTCGTGCCCGCGACGGCCGAGGTCCCGGCAGCTCCCGTCGTGCCCGCGCCACCGGTCGTTCCAGCGCTGCCTGTCGTTCCAGCGTCGCCGGTTGTTCCGGCGTTGCCGGTTGTTCCGGCGTTGCCGCCGCTACCAGCGGTGCCCGGACCGCCTCCACCTCCGCCTCCGCCGCAAGCCGCCAATACAAAAACCAAAACGTAAGCTCGTCGTACAGTACGCACGACTCGATGGTATCGCAGCCGGCCCGTCGGCGTCGACGGAGATCGCGCTCAGGTTTGCGCCGGCGCCGGCGCCGGCGCCGGCGCCTCCTTCACCACGCGTTCCAGCCACGCCATGTAGCGCGCGTCCCCGAGCGCCGGCGCCCGCGCCCTCTGCAGGCAGGCCTCGTAGCGCGCCTGTTCGCCGAGTCGCTTGAGGATCGCGGGCGCCAGCCGCTGGACGGTGCTGCCGGCGGGCGCCTCGTCGATCCACCGGAGGAGGATCTTTCGGTACGGCTCGACCTGCGCAGACTCATACGCCACCGCCGCCAGCGTGCCGCAGATCGCGATCACGCGCGCGGACTCGGGCGCGTTCGGCCACGCGTCGACCAACCCGAAGTAGCTCTCGAAGAACCCGCGCTCGTTCCACAGCGACTCGGCGCGCACCAGCTCGTTCGCCGCCATCAACTGGTAGAGGAGCTGCTCCAGACACGACACGTACGCGTTGAAAATATCGGGCGGCGGCGGCCGATAGAACGGCGGCGGCGACGCCTCGGCCAGCAGGCCGCGCTGGCTCAGCGCACCGATCAGGGCGCGCTCGACCGCGGCGACGACAGCGCCCTGGTCCTCCAGCGCGACGGCGACGGGCACGTCAACGGGTTCTTCCGGGCTGCCGATCTCCCAGATTCGCAGCGTCACGCCGGTCGCGACGATGCTTCCGGCGACGACGATCCGGCGCGCGGTCGACTCGGGCGCGGTGCCGTCCAGCTGCTCGCGATCCAGCTGGCGCGAGCTGACGGCGGGCCCGTGGCCCTTCGCGACGAACATCGCGGCGCGCGCCTGGACGCGGAACCGCACCTGCAGCACCTCTTCCAGATAGAGGGGCAGCGCGCGCGTCAGCCGGCCCTGCTCGTTGGCGCGCTGGATCCCCGACATGTTCACCGTCTCATTGGCGAACGTCGGCAGCGTGATGATCGGTTCGTCGTCCGACGGCTCGCGCCACAGCCAGTCCGGTTCCCAGAGGCCGCGCGTCCAGATCGGGGCGTCGAACGCCATCACGCCGACCTCGGGCATCGCGCCGTCCGGTTTCGGCGGCGCGCCCGTCATGATGTCGGCGTCCAGCGCCGCCAGCGTCGCCGCCAGCGGCGCCCATCCCATCGCCTGCATCCGTCGCACGACCTCGCGCGCCTCGTCCGTCCGCCCGAGCTGCCGGTACGCCTGCGCGATGTTCATGCCGGCGGGCGGGCCGTGCACCTCCGGCTTGTAGCGGGGCGCACCCAGCCGCACGAGATCCTCCAGCGCGCCGGCGTTGCCCAGATCGCCCGTCATGATCATCAGCGCGTCGGAGGTGTCGCCCGCGCGCGACATGACTTGATCGTAGAGCGCCAGCGCGCCCGCGCGATCGCCCAGCTGCAACTTTGCGCGCGCGAGCCAGAGCTGCGGGCGCCACGAGCCTGGCAGCGCGGCGATCGTCTCGAGCGCCGCGATGTACTCGGAGTCGCCGCCCGCTTCGTGCGCCGTCGACGCCCACCACCCGAGGCCGGTGTCCTGGTTCGGGTCCAGCTCCAGCGCCTTGCGCAGCGTCGCGCGCGCCTCCCGCTTGGCGCCGCGGCGTTCCTGGACCTTCGCGACGTTCGTCAGCACGACGCCCGTCGTTCCGTGCTTCGCGAGCGCGCGCTGCAGCGTCTGATCGGCGCCGTCGACGTCGTCGGTCTGCAGCCGCACCGCCGCCGCGATCACCAGCGCGTCCTCGCTCTCGTGATCGATCTCGACGAGCCGGTCGGCGGCCGCGAGCACGTGCTCGGGAAAATCGTCGCGCAGCGCCTGAACGATCTGCGCGCGGAGCTGCTCGGGATCGGCCCACGCCTTCTCGATCGCCGGGGCGAGCACGCTGCCGACCCAGTCCGCGCGCTTGACCTGCAGCTGGCGCCCGCGCTCGTCGTACACCGTGACGAACTCGTCGGGCCGCCGGATCGGCGGTGGGCCAGGCGGCGGCTTCTTCTTTCCTTTGAACCAGTCCCCGAAACCCATGGGTCGACACTACATCAGGCGAACGCGCCGGCGTATGATGCGGGCCATGGTGCGCGGCGTGATGAGGTTTGTGGTCGTATCGTCCTTGTCCTTCGTGGTGCTCGCGGCCGTCGGCTGCGGCGGCACGGGACACAAGCGCGATGGATCGACGGACGCCATTGGCAATCTGGACGGGCCGCCGCCCGTGCAGCACTTCCTCGTCTCCTGGGCCATCGTCGACCCGTTCGACAACACCACCACCTGCGGGCAGGCGGCGGCGCCGAGTGTCAGGGTCACCGTGGACGCGACGCCCTTCCAATTCGATTGCTTCTCCGGGAGTGGCACGACCGGCGTCGTGGCGCCTGGCAGTCACACGCTGAACGCGGAGCTGCTGAGCGAGAGCGGCGCTGTGATCTCGACGGACGGTCCGCTCACGACGACGCTGGACGCGAACGTCGACAAGACCCTGCCTCAGATCGTCTTCTACCTTTAGAGGCCGACGCTCGCCCAGGTCGCGTCGCCGGCCAGCATCGCGCCGAGCCACGCCTCCAGCGCAACGCCGCCCGAGCTGACGGTGTCGATATTGCCCAGCAGCGTGTGCGATTCGCCCGGGATGGCGAAGGTGCGAAACGTCGCCGTCGGGGCGAGGCGATCGGTGATCAGCGCGCGCAGGCGCAGCTCGAAGTCGGGGCCCAGCAGGATCTTGAAGTACGTGCGGATGGTTTGATCCTGCAGCGACGTCAGCAACGCCATGCGGTCCTGCGGATGCTTCGCGACAAGCGCGGGGTAGATGCGCGACAGATCGTCGCCGCAGTCGGCGCCGCACAGCGGGGCCACGACGTCGCCGAGGTGCCAGTTCGTGTACCAGGCGCTGCGCTCGTCCACGGGGATCCCGTCGCCCTCCAGCAACGGGCCCGCATCGTCGACCAGGGCCGCCTCGGCGCCCGCGTACGCGCTGCGGATCAAGTCGTAGTTCAGCGTCGCGCCGAAACCGCCGGCGCTGCTGCCCGCGATCACGACGCGCGCGGGCGACGGCCACGTCGCGCGCAGCCGCGGCAACAGCGCCTCGACGCTGCGGCGGCCGACGTGCGCGTAGGCGCGCGGCCCCAGCACGTCGTAGGTCGCGACGTTGCTGCCGCCGTGCAGATCGCCCGTGCAGTACGGGACGAAGACGTAGCTGGCGTCGCGAAACGGGTTGGTGGCTCGCGCGCGGTCCAGCGCGTGCGTGACGCCCGCGGCGTTCGCGTCCCACTGCGCCTGCCCGAACGGACCGTGCACGGCCGTGTTCAGCACGAAGCAGGTGGTCGCGTCCCAGCACGCCCCGCCGCCCATGAAGTAGATGAACAGCGCGCCGCCGCCGGCGCTCGCGCCCGGCGCCGGGTTGACGGCGACGCCGGTG
>DATMZL010000674.1:0-5888 GCA_035607075.1 Polyangia bacterium | reverse complement strand
TCCCACTTCGGTTGAGAGCCATGAAACAGAGAACGAAATCGATCGCATTCATCGCCGCGCTGCTGGCCGGCCTGGCTGTCCACGGACGGGCGTTCGCCGCCCTGACCACTCCGCAGATGGTCGACCTGCTCAAGATCGTCGACGATCGCCAGAAGAACAACGGCGACTGGCGTGCCAGCGCGTACCTGGAACAGAAGGAAAAGGACAAGGTCGACGTCGTCTACGAGACCGAGTACTACCGCCGATCCTCCGACCAGAAGTTCATGATCCTGTTCCTGAAGCCGAAGTCGTCGGCCGGGCAGGGCTACCTGCGCATCGACAAGAACCTGTGGTTCTACGATCCCAGCGTCGGGAAATGGGAGCGCCGCACCGAGCGTGAGCGCATCGGCGGCACGAACTCGCGGCGCTCCGACTTCGACGAGTCGCGGCTGGCCGAGGAATACGATCCCACCGACGAGGGCGAAGAGAAGCTCGGCGCGTACACGGCGCACAAGCTGCTGCTCAAGGGCAAGTCCGGCATCGACCTGGCGTTTCCGATGATCCGGATCTGGATCGACAAGGACTCGAAGAATGTCCTCAAGCGGCAGGAGTACGCGCTCTCCGGCCGGCTCCTGCGCACGTCCTACTACCCGAAATGGAAGAAGGTCCACAGCGAGTCGAAGGGCGGCGACGTCTGGTACCCGGAGGAGATCCGCTTCTACGACGAGGTCGAGAAGGCGAACCAGACGCTGGTGATGATCAAGGCGGTCGACCTGAAGGCGCTGCCCGCGAACCTGTTCACGAAGGCCTGGCTCGAGAGCAAGTCGCGGTGACGCGGGCGCTGGCTGGCGGCTTCGCGGCGTTGCTGGCCGCGTGGACCGGTGCGGCCTGGGCGCAGGATCGCCCCAGCGAGCAGGACATCTTCGGCGGCACCGCGCCCAAGCCGGCGACCCCCAGCGCGCCCGAGGCGACGCCGCCCCCCGCCGGCGCCAACCAGCCGGCGGCAAGCACGCCGCCCGCCGCGGCGGCCGCGACCGAGGCGAGCGGCACCGAGCGCGATCAGGCGGTCCTCGGGACGCCGAGCGGCGGTGAACCGCAGCACCTCTCCGACTATCAGGCGCCCGAAAACCCGCTGCAGATCGGCGGGCAGATCTACCTGCGCGCGCAGAGCACCGCCTTGCAGGGCGACTACCCCGATCGCTGGACGTTGAACGCGCCCAGCCTCGTCGACGCGTACTTCGACGCGCGCCCGAACCCGCGCGTGCGCGCGTTCATCCAGGGTCGTATGAGCTACAACTCGACGGCGGCACCGTCGGGCTCGGGGTCCACCACGTTGAACGGCCTCCCCACTGGCAACCAGGGCGCGTTCGCGGGCGGCTCGCCGACCGGGTTCACGACGTTCAGCGCGTCGCGCGGGCCGACGTCGATCCTCGATCAGATGTGGATCCGCGCCGACATCGCCCAGCGCGTGTTCGTGACCGCGGGCAAGCAGCACGTGCGCTGGGGCACCGGTCGCTTCTGGCAGCCGACCGACTACCTGCATCCGCTGAAGCGCAACCCACTGGACGTGTTCGATGCCCGCCCGGGGACGTCCATGCTGAAGCTGCACTTTCCCTGGGAAGAGCGGGCCTGGAACTTCTACGCGTTCGGCGTCGTCGAGGATCCCAACACGGCCAGCAATACGCTGCGCACGGTTTCGGGCGGCGCGCGCGCCGAGATCGTCATCGGGGGCGCCGAGATCGGCCTGGACGCGCTCGTGAAGCGCGACACCAAGCCGCGCTTCGGCATCGATTTTTCGTCGGGAATCTGGGATTTCGACGTCTACGCGGACATCGGCATCCGTTCCGGCCAGGACTTCCAGACGCCGGTGGCGATCACGCCCGATCCGGCGACGCAGGCGATCTGCCAGGTCGACGTCGACGACCCGGGCAAGGGACGATCCACCGTCGACCCGCTGTCATCGCACTACCAGCTGAACACCCTGTCGGGCGTGAAGACGCAATCGGTGTTCGGGATCAACTGGTCGCACCGCTACAACGACAACGACATGTTCGTGATCGGCGCCGAGTACTTCTACAACCAGCCCGGCGTCTCCGATCCGCACCTTTACCCTGGCCTGCTGTTCAACACGGCGAACACGCCGATGTTGAACTTCTTTTACATCGGCCGGCACTACGCCGCGCTGTTCGCGTCGTTCCCGGCGCCGTACTCGTGGAACTACACGACCTTCACGCTGTCGACGCTGGGGAACCTCTCCGATCAGTCATTCGTTTCGCGCGTCGACTACTCGGTCACGCTGCTGACCCACCTGACGCTCGAGGCATTCGTCGGCGTCCACTACGGCACGACCGGCGGCGAGTTCCGGGCCGGCTTCGACATCCCCGGCCAGACGTTGGGCACGCCCACCACGACGGCGAACGGCGACCCCGCGCTGATGTGCAATTTCCTTCCCGAGCAGAAGTTCAGCCCGGTGCTGCTCGACCTCGGCGTCGCGCTGCGAATGAAGATCTGACGCGCCCGCCACGCCGGGCGCGAAGAGTGGGGGCTATTCCTCGGGCGGCTTCTGCGGGCCGCGCCCGGGTCCGCGCATCGGCGAGCCGCCCCAGCTGGTGCGGCGCTTGCGCGGTGGCGTGACGGGACCCGCCGCGGCGCGCGCCGCTTTCTCCGCCGCCTCGCGCGCCGCTTGCGCCGCCACGATCGCCGCTCGCTTGTCTTCAGCTTTTCCCACCGGTTCTCTCCTCTCGCATTCCATTGCGTGGTTTCGCAAACGGATGATCCTGGACGATGCGCACGGACGTCCGCGTGAGCCGTTCGATCGCGCGCAGAGCGGAACGTTCCTCGCGGTCGCAGAATGACAGCGCGACACCCGACGCCCCGGCGCGCGCCGTGCGGCCGATGCGGTGGACGTAGCTCTCCGGCTCCGCCGGCAGCTCGTAGTTGATGACGTGGGTGACGCCCGCGACGTCGATGCCGCGCGCCGCGATGTCGGTCGCGACCAGCACGCGGATGCCGCCGCGCTTGAACGCCTCGAGCGCACGCTGGCGCGCGCCCTGCGACTTGTTGCCGTGAATCGCGTCGGCGCGGACGCCGTTCCGATCCAGCTCCTCCGCGACCTTGTTCGCGCCGCGCTTCGTTCGCGTGAACACCAGCACGCGCGTCATCTTCGGATCGCGCAGCACCTCGCGCAGCAAGGCGCGCTTGTCGCCGCGCTCCACGTGCAAGACCCACTGCGAGATCTGCTCGACCGTGCTCGAAACCGGGGCGACCGCGACATTTACCGGATCGACGAGGATGCTGTGGGCCAGCTGCGCGATCTCCCGCGGCATCGTCGCCGAGAACATCAGGTTCTGCCGTCGTCGCGGCAACGCGGCGACGATGCGACGGATCGGGTCGATGAAGCCCATGTCCAGCATCCGATCGGCCTCGTCGAGCACGAGGATCTCGCACGCCTCGAAGCGCGCGTGCCCCTGCCCCATCAGATCGATGAGGCGGCCGGGCGTCGCCACCACGATGTCCACGTTGTGCCGCAGCGCCTGGACCTGCGGTCCCTGGCCGACGCCGCCGAAGATCACGGCGCACTTACTGGCGACGTTGGCGCCGTAGTCGGCGAAGTCGTCGGCGATCTGCGTCGCGAGCTCGCGGGTCGGCGTCAACACCAGCACGCGCGGGCCCCGCCCGGGCCGCCGCGGATGGCGCGCCAGCCGGTCCAGGATCGGCAGCGCGAACGCTGCGGTCTTGCCCGTGCCGGTCTGCGCGGTGCCGAGCATGTCGCGGCCGGCCAGCAGGTGCGGGATCGCCTCCGCCTGGATCGGCGTCGGCTTCACGTATCCGGCGGCGGCGACTGCGCGCTGCAGCGGATCGATCAGGCCCAGCGTTGCGAAGGAGGCAGGCCCCGGTTGGGGTGAGGGAACAAACGATGTCGTCATGTGAACGGAATCTCTCTTTCGTCCGCGGCAGCGTCTCGGTCGCGCCGCCGTCGCAAAATGCGACGGGTGCCGATGAAAGCCGCGGTCTTGGTCTAGTTGGGGTGGGTGGCTGTCCGTGCGAAAACCGTTCAGACAGCGACGCCGCCAACCGGTCCCGGCGCTCTTCCGCGACTGGCGCGGAGGCAGGACGAACTCTCTATCGATGCCCAACACTGCGCGACGCCGACCCAAAAGTCAAGCACGACGCGCAGTTACCTTTCGTTACAGGCCTTCGGTCGAGCGGCGGCTAGGCGCCCTTTTTCGGCCGCGGGATCCGGTAAGCATCCAGCTTCGACACGAAGGTGCGGCGCGGAATGCCGAGCATCTTCGCCGCGCGGCTCTGGTTGCCCGCGCACGCCGCGAGCGCCTCGATGATCCGATCGCGCTCGCTGCGCGCCGGGCCGGCGCCGGAGGTCGTCAGCTTCTGGCTTTCGGTCAGCGGCCGTTCCAGCGGCATGTGCTGCGGTTCCAGCATCGGCCCCTCGCACAGCAGCACCGCCCGCTCGATGACGTTCTTCAGCTCGCGGATGTTGCCGGGCCAGCCATACGCCTCCAGGTGAGCCACGCTCGCGGGCGGCAGCAGCGGCGGTTGCCGCCCGAGGTCGCGGCAGATCTGGCGCAGGAACGTCTCCGCCAGCGGGCGAATCTCCTCCAGCCGCGATCGCAGCGGTGGGATTGTCAGCGTGATTCCGTTCAACCGGTAGTAGAGGTCGGCGCGGAACGCGCCGCGCGCGACCTCGGCCTCGAGATCCCGGTTGGTGGCGGCGATGAAGCGCACGTCGATGCGGTGCGGGCGCACGCTGCCCAGGCGGGCCACCTCGCGCGTCTCGATCACGCGCAGTAACTTCGCCTGCGTCGACAGCGGCAGCTCGCCGACCTCGTCGAGGAACAGCGTGCCGCGCGCCGCCGTCTCCAGCAGGCCCAGCTTCGCCTGGACCGCGCCCGTGAACGCGCCGCGCTCGTGGCCGAACAGCTCGCTCTCCAGCAGCGTCTCGGACAGCGCCGCGCAGTTCAGGCAGACGTAGGGCCCGCCCCGCCGCGGCGACGCCCGGTGAACGGTCTCGGCGAGCAGCTCCTTGCCGACGCCGGTCTCGCCCGTGATGAGCACGTTGATGGTGCCGGCCGCGGCCCGCTCCGCCAGCTCGTGCACCCGCCGCATCGCCTCGCCCGCGCGCGGCGGCGGCGCCCCCGGCAGCGTGATCGGCAGCCCCTCATCGCGCAGCGTCTCGGGGCGAATCAGATCGGCCTGCGCGGAGCGCCGCTGGACGATCAGCACGGACGATCCGATCTGGATCGTCTCGCCGACCGCGATGCGGACCCGCTCGCCCGGTTTGACGACGCGGTCCTTCACGCGGGTCCCGTTCACGCTGCCGACGTCCTCGAGGTACATCGCCTCGCCGACGTGCAAGCAGGCGTGCGTGCGCGACGCCAGCGGATCGTCGACCCGCACCGCGTTCGTCTCGCCCCGGCCGATCGTCAGCGCGCCCGACGCCGGAAGGTCGTAGGTCGCGTAGGCGTCCCGCCCGACCACCAGCAGGAAGGTGCCGGCGACGTCGCTGGCGCCTTCGGTCTCCTGCGACTTGGCGGTTTCCCTCACGGCCACAGCGGGCGAGTATGCGGACGGAAGGCCGGTGGCGGCAAGGTGCTTGCTCAACTTGTGCAAAACGGCACAACTCGCGCACAAGTCGTCCCAGTGATTTCCAAAGAATATAGGTACTTACGATGGCACATCGGTTGCGTAAACGACGCGCCAAATGCAAACCACGGAAGAACGGGTCTCTGACTACGAAGGTGTCCTTTTTGCGCGGGCGATGCGGCTGGCGCGCAGCCACTCGGACGCCTGGGACCTGGTGCAGGACACCTACGAGCGGGCGCTGCGCGGTCAGGCGTCCTTCCAGCCGGGTACCAACCTGCGTCTCTGGCTGATGACCATCATGTACAACC
>DATMZL010000523.1:0-2498 GCA_035607075.1 Polyangia bacterium | reverse complement strand
GCCCGAAAGCGGCTTGCCCTCACCCTACCCTCTCCCGCAAGCGGGAGAGGGAGATCGGATCTCAGGTCGACGTACCGCCGCCCGAGCCGTTCGGGACGTCGGGGTTTGGCGTCGCGTCGCGACGGTCTTCGTCGGCGCCCGCGTCGCCGGCCTGAGCGGGCTCGGCCGGCCGGCTCTCGTGCGCGCTCGCGCCGTTGCGCTCGGCCTCTGCGTCCGCCAGCGACTCCGGATCGACAGCGCCCTCCTCTTCCTCCGCCAGCGCCGCCTCGACCTCGGAGGGCGGCCCCAGGTGGCGCCGCCGCCGACGACGCCGCTTGCCCTCGCGTGGGCCGTCCTTGTCATCGCGGCCGCCGGCCGCGACCTCGGACTTCTCGATCGGCGCCTTGTCGTGCGGCGAGCGGATCTCGAAGTCCTCGACGTGGAACGAACCGCGCGCTTTGACGACGATCCGCTTCTGGAGGCGCTTCTCCATCTCTTCCAGGAACGCCCGGTCGGTCGACTGCAGCACCTGCGCGACGTCGGGATGAACCTCGACCAACACCGTGTCGCCCTCGACCAGATCGCCCTGCCGGCGCAGCTCGCGCAAGAGCTCGTACGTCACCGTGCGCCGCGACTTCGTGTAGCCCTTGCCCTCGCACGCCGTGCACGGCTCGGTCAGCGTGTGCAGCAGCGACTCGCGCGTGCGCTTGCGCGTCATCTCGATCAGGCCGAGCTCCGAGATGCGCGTGACCGCCGCCTTCGACCGGTCTCTGCGCAGGTGCTCGTTGAACGCGCGCGTGACCTTGTCCCGGTTGTGCGGCCGATCCATGTCGATGAAGTCGACGACGATCATGCCGCCGATCGATCGGATGCGGAGCTGCTCGGCGACCTCCTGGGCCGCCTCCAGGTTGGTCTTCGTGATCGTGTCTTCCAGGCTCTTCTTGCCGACGAAGCGCCCGGTGTTGACGTCGACCGCCGTCAGCGCCTCCATCTCGTCGACGATCAGGTAGCCGCCCGATTTCAGCCAGACCTTGCGCTCGAGCGCCCTGTCGATCTCGATCTCGATGCCGTAGCCGTCGAAGATCGGATCGTTGCCGTCGTACATCTCGATGTGGCCCGCGAAGTCGGGCATGAACGCGGCGATGAACTTCTTGACGCGGTCGTACTCGGACCGCGAATCGATGATCAGCTTCTCGACGTCGGCCGTGAACAGGTCACGCACCGTGCGCAGCAAGAGGTCGAGGTCGTTGTAGATGAGCGACGGGCAGCGCCCGGTCGCCGAGCGCTGGACGACGTTGTTCCAGAGCTTGATCAGGAACTCCATGTCGCTCTTGAGCTCGCGCTCCGACACGTTCTCGGCGACCGTGCGCACGATGAAGCCGGACCCGGCCGGCCGCATCGACTCGACGATCTCGCGCAGGCGCCGGCGTTCCTTGTCGGAAGCGATGCGCCGCGAGATACCGATGTTGTCGACCGTCGGCATGAACACCAGGTGACGGCCCGGCAGCGAAATGTACCGCGTCGTCCGCGCGCCCTTGGTGCTGATCGGCTCCTTGGTCACCTGGACGATGACCTCCTGCCCCTCTTTCAGCAGATCTTCGATGCGCGCGCCGCCGCCGCTGGCGCGGGCCGCGTCGGCCGCGTCCTCGTCCTCGTCGTCGGCGGGTCGATTCGACTCGCCCGAGAACAGACGCTTGAGGTCGTCCGGCGTTCCGCGCACGTCGGAGACGTGGAGATACGCGCTCTTCTCGAGGCCGATGTTCACGAACGCGGCCTGCATCCCGGGGAGGACACGCTCAACGCGGCCCTTGTAGATGTTGCCGGCGATCCCACGCTCGCGCTTCCGCTCGATGTAGAGCTCGCCCAGATACCCATCCTGGACGAGCGCGACCCTGGTCTCTGGACCGTCGGCGTTGATGACTAGCAGGCTGCTATGGGGCATCCGGACGGAAGAAAGCTAGTCGCGCGCGGAGCTGGCGAGCTTCGTTCGCCGCGTACCATCGCGAGAGAGTTTGGGGAGCCGACTTGCGGGCTCCGAAAGCACGATGTTCGAGCGCTCCCGAAATCGGAACCGGCGGGGACTAGCCCCGGGCCGTGGGGGCACATGCTGACGCAAATGTCAGGGTTCATCGCAGAACTTCGAGGGATTGAAGGCCCGTCGTAACACGGAACTGCCGCCAAATCAACGACATCGCCGTTTCGGGTCCCCCCGGCATATCCCTTGCTGCTCTGCTGCCGCGGAAGCGCAAGCTGGGTTTCGACTCGGTTCGCGCATCCCCTCCTCCCCATAGATTCACGGCTCCGGGGTTTACCAGTTATCTCGGCCCGGGCCGCTTACTTAACTTTAACTTCGCTTTCTCCCTTCTTCCTTATTCGCTTCCCGACTCGCTTCCGAATCTCCCTCCTCCTTCCGGTTTGGTTCCATTGACGACCCCCGCCCGAGTCTTCGCGCGGGGGTCGTCGTCTATTTGACGGAACCAGCAGACTGGTTCCGGAACCTCCGGCAGATCTATCTTTGG
>DATMZL010000496.1:0-3576 GCA_035607075.1 Polyangia bacterium | reverse complement strand
AGATCGTCACCGCAGCAGCGACCGTGAAGGGCGTGCTCTCGGCCGCCAGCGTGAACGTGTCGTTCACGAACGCGCGCGCGACGTACGAGCCAGGCGCCGGCGCTGCGAAGGTGGCGGTGCCGTTGACCTGGCCGTTCGTGTACACGTACGTGACGTACGTCAGGTTGTCAGAGCCGGCGGGCGCGATCGCGATCCAGTCCCGGTAGTTGCCGGGGAGGCCGGCGTAGGTGACGGTCACGGTGGCCCCGGTCGCGTACGCAGCGCTGTCGGTCGAGACGGCCGGCGTGACCGAGAAGGCCGCGCTCTCCGCGAACAGCGTGTAGCCGTTGTTCAGGAACGAGCGCGCAACGTACGAGCCGGTGCCCGGCGCGGTGAACGTCGCCGTGCCGCTGGTCTGGCCGTTCGTGTACACGTACGCGACGAAGCTGGTGTTGGCCGAGCCGGCGGCCGCGATCGCGATCCAGTCCTGCGGATTGCCGGGCAAGCCGGAGTACGTCACGGTGATGGTGGACCCGGTCGAATAAGTCGAGTGGTCCGTCGAGATCGGCGCCGACGCGAGGACCGCGAAGGAGGCGCTCTCTGCGAGCAGCGTGAAGGTGTCGTTCACGAAAGCCCGCGCGACGTAGGAGCCCGCCGAAGGGGCCGGGAACGTGGCGGTGCCACTCACCTGGCCGTTCGTGTACACCCACGCGATGTAGTTCGAGTTGTCCGAGCCCGCGGGCGCGATCGCGATCCAGTCGCGCGCGTTACCCGGCAAGCCGCTGTAGGTCACCGTGATCGTCGCGCCGAGCGTGTAGCTCGCCGCATCGGTCGTGACCGTCTCTCCGATGGCGCTGACCCGCGTCTCCGTCTGCGATGGCGACGATTCGTTCGCCGCGCACGCCGCGAGCAGCACCGAGCAAACCAATGAAATTCTCTTAATCGCTGAAGTCATCTCGATCTCCCTTCAGTTCCGCGCTGGGAGGAGTTATCGCCGACGCCGCGAGGCGCGGTCAATGCCTGTAAACAAACGCGCAAAATACGTCGCTCGGCGTTTTCCGAAGTAAACTCAGCCGCGCGCAAGGATCGTGGAACTGGGTGATCGCGTAGGATGGCCGCATGCGACGTTCTCGTGACCGAACGGCGATGACATGGGCGGCCGCGGCCGCCCTGTTGATCGTGGCCTCGTGCAAGCGTCAACAACCTGATGTGGTGATCGTGCAGATTCCCATTCCTGCGGCCGCGTTTGCAGTTGCCGATGCCGCCGCGGAATACAGGGCACAGGCCGCAGCGAAAACGAACCTCGCGGAGAAGGCGGAGGACGACGCGACCGAGCGGTTCCTGTCTGGTCGCAATGTGAGATTTCAAGACGTCGCCGTCGCGACGGGAGACCTCCCGGCAAAGACGATCAAAGACACGATGACGACGCACTATCGGAAGCTCGTCCCGTGCATGTTCGTCGAAAGGAACGCGGGCGCGCAGGTCTCCGAGTTGGCTGTCGATTTCGTCGTGCGACCGAGCGGCAAGGTGACGGCGGTCAAGGTGAACGGACAAAAGACAGGACGACTGTCGGACTGCATCCTCGGCCGCATGCCGGAATTCCCGCCCTTCTCTGGCGAGAAGACGGTCGCGAGCTGGGCGCTGGACGTCGGACACTGACGCGCCTCGAACAGGCTCAGCGCAAGCTGGTAGGATTCGGCCGCAAGAACAACACGCGAGGATGGCGGAACTGGTAGACGCGCCAGACTTAGGATCTGGTTCCGAAAGGAGTGGAGGTTCGAGTCCTCTTCCTCGCACTGACCGAGATCACACCCAAGCCGCGCGCTGATCCCGCGTTCGCGGGCTTCCGGTCGCCGCCGACAACGAATGTGTGAGCCGGCGCGGCCGCGTCGCGCCATCCAGTCGAACGGTGGATTGGTCATTCGACGAGGACAGGAGGACGACGATGGTTCACGCGCGTAGACAGGGATCGACAGGGCGGCTCTTGACGATCGCGGGCAGCTTGCTCGCGCTAGCAATAGCAGGATGCGGGTTATCTGACCGTTCCGGACAAGACGGCGTCGAAACGGTCCAGAGCGCGATCAATGGCGGATGGACGACGCTGACGCTGATCAACGGGTGGCAGAGCGCCGGCAGCGCATACAACGTTCCCGCGGTCGGCATCGTCAACGGGGTCGTGGTCTTCCGCGGCGCGCTGACGGCGAGCGCTCCCTACAACAACGCTGCGTTCGCGCTGCCGTCGGCCTTCGCGCCGGCCGACCACATGGGCAATCCCGATTCCGCGGCCGTCCGGATGAAGATCGTCTTGTCCGGAGGGGCGGGCGGCTCGCTGACGTACGACCCGTTCACGAAGCTGATGACGATCTCTCAGGACGGCATGGCCCCGACCGACATCGGACCTGCCTCGACGATGTTCACGTCACTGGAAGGCGCCTCGTTCGACGTCAACGTCGGAACGGCGGTGGACGCGCCTGGCTGGAACGGCTGGTACACGTGGCGACCAAACGAGGGACAGTCCGAAGGCTTCGTGAAGAACGTCGACGGGTTCATTCGTTTCCAGGGCCTGCTCGCCAAGTCCCTCGACGACGACTTCAATAACCACATCTTCACGATCCCGTCGCAGTACCGCCCGGGACAGATCGTTCAGGTGTACGCGAACATCGGCCACATCTCCGAGCCCAACGGCTGGTCGATAATCACGATCTATCCGAGCGGCGACGTCTGGGTGGACGGGAACGCCGCCGACACGTGGATCCACGGCGTCCACTTCGAGGGCGTCTCGTTCTCGAAGACGAACACCGGCAACGTCGCGTTGCCGCTGTCCAACGGCTGGGCGGCGTACTCGCCTCGACAGGTCAAGGTCGGCAACTTCGGCGGCGTGATTCGTCTCCAGGGCGCCATCTCCGGCGGCACGAGCACCACGATCGGCACTCTTCCCGCGGGGATGCGACCGGCGAAGACCGTCATCGTGCCGACGATTTCATACGGCACCACGGCCTGGATCACGATGAGCCCGAGCGGCGTCATGACCGTGAACAACCCCGGCGGCCTGAGCGTCGCCACCATGTTCCTGTCGCTCGACGGCGTTTCTTTCGGGATCTGACGCTCGTCTAGCCGAGGCGGCGCGCCGTCTCCGCGACGATGTCGAAAGGTTTATCGACGGTGCGGTCCGCGTTCTGCGCGACGAACTCCCGTGCACGAGGTGAGAACGCGCCGCCCGTCATGAACACCATCTTGCGGGCGACGTCCGGCGCCTCCGAGGCGAAGACCTCCGCCAGATCCATGCCGGTCATTCCGGTCATCATCAGATCGCAGTAGATGAGGTCGACGTCGCCGAGCGATCCGAGGGTCGCTCGCGCCGTCTCACCGTCGGGGAGGACCGTGACCCGGTGGCCGGCGGTCCTGAGCTGGAGCGAGAGCGCTCGCCCCACCATCTTGTCGTCTTCGATCAAGACGATGTGGCGTCCGCCCGGCTCCGCCGCCGGCGGCGCGACGGTCGCGCGGGCGGCAACGGCAGCGCCGGCGATCGCCGGCACGGTGACGCGGAATAAGGCGCCGCCGCCCGGCCGATCTGACACGGTCACGTCGCCCCCGAGG
>DATMZL010000299.1:0-2075 GCA_035607075.1 Polyangia bacterium | reverse complement strand
GCGCTGGCGTAAATTGTAATAAGCATGCGCCCGTAGCTCAGCTGGATAGAGCGTCGGCCTTCTAAGCCGAATGTCGCAGGTTCGACTCCTGCCGGGCGCGCAGGCATTATCAAAAACTGAATACAAACGGTGGGCGTAGCTCAATTGGTAGAGCGCCAGACTGTGGCTCTGGATGTTGCGGGTTCAATCCCCGTCGCTCACCCCACACTTCGATCACTCGAGTGATCTCGTGGATGCGCACGTCGGCCGCCTGGTGAAGGAGGGGCACGCGCTCGCGGCGCCTGACGCGGAAGCGCTGGAGCGCAGGCTTGAACAGCAGGCGGGCGATCTCGACGCGCGGGCGCGTTTACTCGGCTACTACGCGCACCGCTTTCAGGAGGAGAGGAAGGCCGCGGGTCTGTTCGCCGCCGCTGAGAGCCTCCCCTCGCACGCAGCGCGGCTTCGACACGCGCTGTGGGTGATCGCGCACGCGCCAGGCGCGCCGCTGGCAGCGCATCCGGTGACGCACATTCGACGCGGGTATCGTGAGTACTACGAAGCTGCCCAGCTCTGGCAGCAGCACGTCGCGGGCGATGCGGTGGACGCGACGCTGCTGGACCACGCGCTCCGGTTCTTCGAGCGGGAGAACCACGTGCGCGTCGAGGAGCTGCTCGAGCGCGCGGAGCGCGCTTATCCTGGCGACGCGCGCTGGGCGAAGCGCCGTCGATCGATACGTGTCGAGGAGCTGAGCGCCACGTGGATCAAGTACGGCATCGCGGACCTCGCCGG
Source organism: Polyangia bacterium (assembly GCA_035607075.1). Classification (GTDB taxonomy): domain Bacteria; phylum Myxococcota_A; class Polyangia; order Fen-1088; family Fen-1088; genus JADGRB01. The sequence continues at coordinate 1,307 of DATMZL010000299.1, read as the reverse complement.
GAAGGAGCTACCGGGCCCGCCGGAGCTGGTCGAGATCGAGGCGCTCCTCGCAGACGGCGAGCTCGAGCCGCCACTTGCGGCGCAGATGCACGGCCAGGCCGCGCGCCTTCTGTTTCATTTCGGCGACCTGGCGAAGGCGCGCCTCCACGCCACCGCCATGGTGGCGACGGACGGCCCGGAGGCGCACAGCGGCCACGGCCTCCTCGGCAGAATCGCGCTACGCGAGGGTGACGTCATGGAAGCCCGAACGCGCCTGGAGCTGGCCGGACGAACGGTAGGCACGGCGCTGCGGGATCCCGAGATGGCGCTCGCGCGGGAGATGCTCCAGCACGACGCGCACGACGCCGTGCTGCAATACCTGCTGCTCTGCCGGGCGGCGTGCGATCGCTACAGCGACGTTTTGGATCGGTGGATCACGCAGCTTCGCGAAGGAGTGATCGTTCCGGAGCTGGGCTTCCCGTTCATCGATTTCTAGTAGCGGTCGTCGATCAGCGGGCACAGCGACGGACAAATACCGTCGAGAATCCCGGGGCCGCGAACGGTTCCCAGCCGTCAGGGAGGCGGCATGCGGCTCCCTGACGTGGATGTGCCGTCCAGGGTCGTGCGGAACGCCAAGTTTCTTGCGGTAGGCTGCGCGGATGCGACCCGGGCTCGATGCCGCCTTCTCCCGCGCGAGCTTCGAGTCAGCCGCCGATCTGCAGGCGCTGTGTGCGCGGCTGGCGGAGGTGCTGACGGCGCGGATGCGTGCGGCGAAGAATCGGCACATGGAGATCGAATGGATCGTCGCCGACCTGCGGAAGATCGGGCACAACGTCAAGCGCTGGGAAGGCGTGATCGCGAACTGGGATGATGGGCGGGAAGACCCGTTTCTATGGGTGTCGATCGCGCCGTACGATTCCGTCGAGGACGAGCCTCTCGACGACGCGTCGGTCGGCGTCTCGTTCCGGCCGCGCGTGCCCGGCGTCGTTTTGAATTGCCCGTTCTGCTGGTCCGAGATGGAGGATCGGGAGATCCACCTGCGCATCCAGGGACACGGAAGCGTCGATGCTCCGGCCGTGAGCGTCCACTTCGAATGTCCCGGAGTGCGCGATCTCGATGGCCCGATCGGCATCGCATCGGTCGAGCGACGCCGCAACGTGCGCGTCTGCACCGCCTGCGGCGCCGGGTTGCTGTTGCCGCCGCCGCGCGCCTGACCGCGCGTGCCTGCTCAGAACGCGCCGGCGTGCAGCGACGCGCTCGCGGCCGAACGGTGTTGCAGCGCCCAGTACTTGCCCTCGCGGGTCAACTTGTACGAGCGCCAGACGCCG
>DATMZL010000127.1:0-2328 GCA_035607075.1 Polyangia bacterium | reverse complement strand
GCCCAGAAGCGATGGTGCGGGTTCTGGAGCGGGCGCTCGCCGTAGCCGGTGATGTACGACTGGTCCAGCGGGTTGCGGCCCATGATGTAGTTCATCCCCTCGGCGACGGCGTTGACGTACTTGGCGTCGCCCGTCTGGTCGGCCGCCACGCCCATCACGATCGCGTTGTTCAGCACGAACGAGTTCGAACCCCACGGGAACCCGCCCTTGCCCGGCTTGAACGGAACGCGGTAGCCCTGGCCGTCGATGATCGCCGCGTAGGCGTCCGCCGCCGCCTTGATCGCGGCCTTGCAGTCGTCGACCTCCTTGGCGGCCAGCCCGTTCGGCACCATCGCGAGCGTGATCGTCCCGAGCGCGCCGACCGCGCCCCAGGTCATCGGCGTCGGCATCTGATCGCCGGGGTCGGCGATCTGCACCTTCTTGTAGTGCGGCGACTTCTCGAGGAACGCCTTGTACGCGTCCTTCTTGGTGGTGGCGTAAAGCTCCGCGGCCGCCCAGTAGAACTCGTCGCTGACGTCCTTGTCGTCGTAGGGCCCGCCGCCGATGGCCGCCGTGCCCGCGTAGATCGCCGGGTTCGCGACCGCCGCCGCCCAGGCTTTCTCGGCCGCCGTCAGGCACTTGTCGGCGAACTTCTTGTCCACCTTCGGCCAGATGCGCGCGCATTGCGCGGCCGTCGCGGCCAGGTTCAGCGTCGCCGCCGTCGACGCCGGCCACAGGAAGCGCGGCTGCGCGTCCTGGTCCGGGTACATGCCCAGCGCCGTCCATGCGAGGTCGTGGATCTTGTGGTGCACCATGCCCGCCTTCGGCTTGCCGTCGGGCACCTGCATCTTCAGCATGAACTCCATCTGCCAGCGCGCCTCGTCGAGGATGTCGGGCGCCTTGTTCTTCTTCTCCGGGATGTTCAGCTTCCCGTCGCCGAAGTCGCCCGCCGTTCCCCGCGCCAGCGCGCGCTCGTACTGGTTCAGCATCGTCCAGGCCGCGATGCCGCCGTTGACGACGTACTTGCCGTGATCGCCGGCGTCGTACCAGCCGCCCGAGACGTCGAGCGTGTAGTCACAGCCGGCGTCCTTGTGGCACGGGACGGCCTTGTCGCCGGTGTTGGGCGAGGTCTTGACCGGATCGTGCGCCTTCACGTTCACGTGCCCGGCCGGACGCACCCACTGCTTGCCGCCCGCGTAAGGCATCGCGATCGGCGTGCCGCTGCGCTGGTGATAGAAGATCGCGAGCGCGTCGTACTTCAGCTTCTTGTAGACGTCGGCGGCGATGTCGAACGGGTGGCTCGTGTCGCTGCCGACCTTGAGCGTGTAGTCCTTGCCAGGCGCCGTCACCGACGAGAAATCGACGAGGTGGACGTCCTCGCCCGAGGCGGCGTCTTTGCCGAGCGGCTTCGTCTCGCCCGACGCGGCCACCGCGCCGCCCTTCTTCAGGAGCTCCCACTTGAGCGGCGTCTTCGACGCGCTCTTCACGGTGGCGAGCTTCGGCAGCGCGGGCAGGTACCCGGTCTGGTTCACTGTGACCGCCAGGATCGGAACGTCCTCGGCCTTCTTCGCCTTCACGAACTTCGGATCGTCGAGGTGCACGTCGTCGAAGCAGACCGTGTAGGGCGCCTGCGTCTCGCCCGCGTTGGCGCCGCCGAAGTGGAACGCCAGCTCCGCGGTCGGATCCTCGTCCTCTTCCATCGTGAAGACGCCGACGAACGTCTGCGGGTGCGTCGTCAGATCGACGGTGTCGGCCCAGTACTCCTTGTACGGCGGGCCCGACATTCCAACCTTCGCCTTCATCTGGATCGGCTTCGTCGATTGCGCCGTGTACTTGATCGAATAGACGTGGCCCTTCTGGATGATCATCTCGCGGTGGCGCGCCTGCGCGTCCCACGGGTCCTTGCCCTTGTTCGTGACCAGCACGCAGAACTTGCCGTCCTTGACGAACCCGTCGCCCGCGCCGGGCACCGTGAACGACGTCGTCCACGGGACGTACTTGCCGCCGTCGAAGGTCGTGTTGCCGAGCAGCTCGTTGCCGGACGGCTTGGGCACGTCGACACCGGGCGAGCCGTTCGTCGGCGGCGCGTTCCAGTCGGCGGCGGCGCCGACATCGGCGGCGGCGGGTGCGGCGGGTGGCGCCGCGGGTGCGGCGGCCGGCGCCGCGGCGGGGGCGGCCCCGGGTGCAGCGGTGGGCGGCGGCGATGATGCACAGGCCGCGATCCCACAAGCGGCCAGCGTGAGCGACAGCGAACCGGACAACAGGCGCGACAGCGGCGCGAACGGGCGATAGGTCATGGCCATCCTCGGCGAAGGGAGAACCGGCGTCGCGCCGGCCGCGAGACCCTAA
>DATMZL010000131.1:0-4959 GCA_035607075.1 Polyangia bacterium | reverse complement strand
CCAAGCGCCGTCACGAGGCGCGCCAGGTCTGCGGGCTCGTGCGCGGACGAGAGGGTCACACGAAGCCGGGACGAACCCGCGGGCACCGTGGGAGGCCGGATGGCGGGAATGAAGAGGCCGCGCGCGCGCAGTCCTTCGGCGACCGCCAGAGCTCGCGCTTCGCTGCCGAGCACCACGGGCAGGATCGGCCCGACCGGGACGCCGGAGACCCACCCCCGCGCGGCCAGCGCCTCCCCGAGCGCTTGCCGGCGCTCAGCGAGCAGGGCACGGCGGCGGTCGCCCTCGGGGCCCGCGATCAGGTTGACGCCGGCCGTGCCCGCGGCGGCGAGGGGCGGGGGCAGCGCGGTCGTGAAGATGAACGTCCGGGCGCGGTTGACGAGGAGCTCGCGCAGGGCGCCCGCGCCGGCGACGAAGCCGCCCGCGGCGCCGGCTGCCTTGCCCAAGGTGCCGATGAGGACGTCCGGAACCACGCCCGCGGCGGCGCACAGTCCGCGGCCGCCCGGGCCGAGGACGCCGAACGCGTGCGCCTCGTCGACGACGAAGATGCTGTCGGTAGCGACGGCGGCCTCGGACAGCGCCGCCAGCGGGGCGGAATCCCCATCCATGCTGAAGAGCGACTCGGTCACCAGGATGCGCCGCCGGTAGGGGCCGCTGGCGGCGAGGAGCCGCTGGGCCGCCAGAGCGTCGCCGTGCGGGTAGATCTCGACCCGGGCGCGGGACAGGCGGCAGCCATCGACCAGGCTGGCGTGGTTCAGAGCATCCGAGACGATGAGGTCTTCGCGGCCGGCGAGCGCGGTCAGCACGCCGACGTTCGTCTGGTAGCCGCTTGGGAAGGCGAGGGCGGCCGGCCGGTCGAGGAATCCCGCCAGCGTGGCTTCGAGGGCGCGGTGGGCAGGGAGGTCGCCGCTGACGAGCCGCGAGGCGGACGCACCGTATCCGTCTCGGGCGGCCGCCTCGGCGGCGGCGGCCGCGAAAACCGGGTGGGAAGCAAGCCCGAGATAATCGTTGGAGCAGAACGAAAGCATGCGTTGGCCGCGAACATCGGGGTGGACGCGCGAGGCGCCGGAGGCCTCCGGGCAGACGCGCCGCCGATCGGCCGCCGCCAGCGCGTCCAGCTCTGCCTCGAGCAAGGCTGCGAACCCCCTCATGCTCAGTGTTCCACGTGGAACAGTTTCATGGCGCGACCACCTCGATGAGGCTGCGGCGCCCGTCGAAGTAAACCTCCCGGTCGGGGAGCTCGGGCAGGGCGTCGGCGGTCGTCAGGACGAAGACGCGACCGCCGGGGCGGACCAGCCGGACGCCGAGCGCCAGCCACTTCGCCGGCGCCAGCGTCGCCCGCGAGATCGCGACGTCGAATGCCGACGGGCGGTCCGCCGCGATCGCCCGCGCGACCGCCTCGCCCCGCGCCATCCGGACCGACACACGATCGCCGAGCGCGAGGTCCCGGATCGCGGTGCGCAGGAACGCCGCCTTCTTGGCGATCGGCTCGACCAGCTCGACCGAGAGACCAGGCCGGAGCAGCGCCAGCGGGATCGCCGGCAGGCCGCCGCCGCTGCCGACGTCGACCACACGGTCGAGCCGCGCCGTCCCCTCCAGCCGCCGCGCCAGCGCGAACGCGTCCGGAAAGTGCTCCCCGACCAGGACGTCGATCGATCGCGCCGCGGTCAGATTGATGCGCGCGGTCCAGCGGAGCAGCATGTCTCCATAGGCCACCAGCGCGGCGACCTGCGCGTCGTCGGCGGGGAAGGACCAGGCGCTGGCCAGCGTACGCACCAGCTGGTGCGTACGTTCGTCGCTGCGTGCCTCTGTCGCGAACATTGCGCCGCACGTATTATCACGCGCGCGCTGGATGGGGTGTCGTGCAAGCAAAATCGCAAGAGCAATTAGCTAGACAAAAACCGCCTATACTCACGGACCTCGGGATGCAGCCGCAGCAGATAGAGGGGCAGCGCGCGCAGACAATTCTCGTCGTCGAGAGCGACGAATCCACACGACGCATCCTCGATCTCAGCTTGCGTCATGCGGGCTTCGCGGTGAAGGTCGCGAGCAACGCCGAGGAAGGCGGCAAGCGGTTGGCGGATCGGCCCGATCTCGTCATCGTCGCCGCCGACGATCCCGAGGGCCTCGACTTCTGCCGGCGTGCGAAGCAAGCGGAGGCGATGGCGCCCGCCGTCGTCCTCGTTCTCGATCCCGACGTCGAGAGCAAGCGCCGCGGCCTCGAGGCCGGCGCCGACGATTTCGTCGCGCGGCCGATCTACGTGCAGGAGGTCGTCGCGCGATCGCGCGCGCTGTTGCAGCGGCGCGATCGCGAACGGCTGGAGCTGTCCGCGCACGACAACGAACGCTTCGTCAGCACCATCGAGGACGTACCGCTCGTCGATCTGCTTCGCGCGATCGCAGCCAACCAGAAGTCGGGCGTTGCGGTGGTGATGGGCGGCGAGGGCGCGCGCGGCGAGCTGTACTTCCGCCAGGGCCGCGTCGTCGACGGTGAGGTCGGGCGGCTGTCGGGGCGAGATGCCGTTTACCGGCTGTTCTGCTGGTCGTCCGGCACGCTGGCCGTCGAGTGGAAGAGCATCCGTCGCAAGGACACCATCGAGATGGCGACGCACGACCTCCTGATGGAGGCGTTGCGACGCGTGGACGAGTGGCGGCGCCTGCTGACGGGCGTGCCGCCGCTCGCGACGATCTTCGAGGTGGATTACCGGCTGCTCGCCGAGCGCCTCGCCGACATTCCCGACGAGGTCAACCGCATCCTCCGTCTTTTCGACGGCGTGCGGACGTTCGTGCAGGTCGTCGACGATTGCGGCCTGCCCGATCTCGACGCGATCGCGGCGATCGGCAAGTTGTATCGCGAGCGGATCGTTCACGACTCGCGCGTCCCCGTCGACGACGACGAGACCGTCGGCACCGACATGGAAGGATGGCTGTCGGACGCCGCCGGTCCCTTCCGATCGCCGCCGCGGCAAGAGCGCGATCTGTTCGGCCCTGGGACGCCCGATCCGGCGGCCGGCGTGCACGGTCGTCGAACGGCGCCGATCGAGCCGCTGGGCGACGGCGCGCGCGAGCGCGAGGCGCTGGACGACGACATGCGGCGCGCGCGGTTCACGGATCGCCTGCAGGCCGAGGGCTCAGCGGAGCCCGAGCCAACGGACGCGGGCCCGTCGCTGGTCGCCGTTCCGGCAGAGGCGCTGCGCCCCGAAGGGATCCCGGAAGTGCCTCTCGAGGCGCTGATCGATTCGGCGCCGTCGGGCAACGGCGCGCGGCCGTCGACGCTGCCGGGGATGGGTGCGGAGAAGGAGCACGCGTCGCGGTCGGCGAGCGCGATGGCAGTCGCGACCGACGACGCCAGCGCATCCGAAGGCGCCTCCGAAACCGTGCTACCGGTGTCGGAGTCGATGGTGACGACGTTGCCGGGGAGCGGGGTCGTGCCCCTTCCGCTGCCGCCCCCGCTGCCCGCTGCAGCGCCGACGTCGGTGCTGGAACGGCCTTACGGGTGGTCCAGCGACGCGGGCGGCAAGCCGCGTAGCGCGTCGGGCGAGATCCTGGTGCAGAAGATCGCGCCGATGCGTCAGTCGCAGATCGACATCCCCCGCGTCGCCATCCGCGAGGATTCGGCGAAGGCGTACATCCGCAAGTCGACGGCGACGCCGGCGGGCAGCGCGCGGGCGCTCGACGAACCGCCGCCTCTCCCTGACGCGCAGCCGGGCAGCGGCAAGGTGGATAAGGTGGACGCGACCGCCAAGACCGAGGCGCGCCCGGTCGTCGACGCGAAACCGATCACGCGCAAGAAGATCCATGTGGACGACGGCCGCGACGTCCCGTTCTCGAAGGCGGACGCCGAGGACGAGCTGGCGATCACGTCGCGCGCGCGAAAGATCCTCTACATCGGCGGCGCTGCCGCGCTGGTCATCGTCGCGTTCGTCGCGATGAAGATCAACCGGCCCCACAAGTCGGCGCCGGAAGAGGGACGCGCGACGCAGGAGGAAACGTCCACCGCTGCGCCCGCGACGGCGACGACGCCGAACCCGACGGCGCCGCAGCAGCCGCAGCAACCGATCATCCGCCCGCTGCCCGAGACGCCCGCGAGCACGCCGCCAGCGAAGGCGCCCGCCATCGACACGATCGCGGTCATGGGCCGCAAGCCGATCGCGCCGCTCGGCACCGCGCGCGAGGAGATCGACGAGCGCGGCGCGGATCCGCGCATCGGTCGCGAGCGGGTCGCCGAGGCGCGGCCGCTGCTCTACGTCTGCCGGATGGCCTTCGAGCAGAACCGCATGCGCGACGCCGAGGGGGCATGCGCGGCGGCGCGCGACGCCAACCCGGAATCGGCGGAGGCGCACGGGCTGCTCGCGCACACGCTGTTCAACCGCAACAAGCGGCGCGAGGCGCTGGCGTCGGCGGAGAAGGCAGTGAAGATCAACCCGAAGCTGGCCGACGCGTACGTCATCATCGGCGGCGTCCGCCAGGACGACGGCGACGTCGAGGAAGCGCGCCGCGCTTATCAGCGTTACCTGGACCTCGAGCCGAAGGGCTCGTACGCGGCGGACCTGCGCGCGATCATCGCTCGGCTGCCGGCCAAGCTGTGATCGCCGGGCTGGTCTGACATGCTGGTCTGACATGCTGGTTCTGGGGGTCGAGACGTCGTGCGACGAGACGGCGGCAGCCGTCGTCGAAGACGGGCGCCGCGTGCGCGCGAACGTCGTCGCGTCACAGATCGCGACGCACGCGGCCTACGGCGGCGTCGTGCCCGAGGTCGCGTCGCGCCAGCACGTCGCGACGATCATTCCTGTGCTGGAGCGGGCGGTGGGCGACGCAGGGCTCGCGTTCCGCGACCTCGACGCGATCGCGGTGACGGCAGGACCCGGGCTGGTGGGGGCGCTGCTTGTCGGCGTCGAGACGGCGAAGGCGCTCGCGTTCGCGCTGGGCAAGCCGCTGGTGGCGGTGAATCACCTGGCTGGG
>DATMZL010001312.1:0-7131 GCA_035607075.1 Polyangia bacterium | reverse complement strand
AAGCGCAGGTGGCGGTGCGCGCGCGCCAACGCCCGCGGCTCACGCCCAGCTGGCGGAGCATCGCGCCGACGCTGTTGCCCGTCGCCGACGCGAACGGCGGCGCGCACACCGCCTTCGGGATCACGGGTCCGTTGTTCTAGCTTCGCGCGCGCGGCCGGCGCCGCCGGACGCCGAGCACGAGCACGACGGCGCCCACGAACGCGATCATCGCCCACTCGCGCGGGCGCGCGCGCAGCGCGCAGCCGCACCCTGAGCCGGGCGTCGCGACCGTCGCGTTGTGCGCCGCGAGCGCCTTCGTGATGGCCGGTCCGTTGTCGAGCACGACCTGCCCCTCGGTGTCGGGGTCGCGGATCCACGCCGTGTTCGCCGAAGGCATCTTGTCGATGTCGCCGCGCGGCGCCGAGCCGGAGCACGTGCCGCCCACGTAGAGGACGTGGCGGCCGTCCTCCACGTCGACCTTCACGGGCGCGTCGCAGGCGAAGAACTCTTCGTCGCCGCACAGGTAGTGCGCGGTCGCCGTGTGCTGGGGCGAGACGGGCGGCAGGTGTGTGTTGGTCACGAACAGCGGGTCCTTGGTCATCTCCTCGGGCGAGATGAACGTCGCCAGCCGGGTCAGGTACGGGCTGTTGCCGAACAGCATCCGGAACATGTCCATCGGCTGCAGCACCTCCTTCTCCAGCTCGGCGGTCAGCGCCACCGGATCGAAGGGCGCGAAGTCGGCGGCGTTGGAGCTCCAGTAGTTGTAGAGGTTTCCATAGAACGTCGCCTCTGGGACGCCTTGCGACTGCAGCGACGCCGGCATCGGGATGTACTTGCGCAGCACCGCGACCACCGCGCTGGTCGGCGTCAGGCCCAGGCCCAGGAGCACGTTCATGTAGCTCCCGGGATTGGTCTGCGACGCCAGCGTCGAGCGGCCTCCGCTCGGGAGCGTCATCCATCCCACCGCGGCGCTAGATGGCTGCGCGTACTCGACGGCGAAGGCATCGCCCTGCGCCTCGTTCGCCGCCTCCTTCAACAATTGATCGTAGTTTTTTCCGAAGTTGAACCAATCGAGCTTCGCGAGGTTGATGGCGATCTCGACATAGTTGATTGGCACGGCGCGCGCGGCGCCCAGCACCCAGACATTGATGCGCAGGTCGGGCGTGGACGCGATCGCCGTCAGCTTCAGCGGCAAGCACGCTTCCGACGACTGCATGCGCAGGATGATCGGACGGATCGCCGACGTGTCCTGGCCGACCATCAACTTGACGGCGACGAACGAAAAGCCGCCCGCGACGTAGTCATCGACGATGCGCCCGCCGTCATCCGAGACGAAGTAGCCGTTGCTGGTCAGCCAGGTGCGCAGCGTCGCGCCGTCCTCCGAACGCACGATCACGTAGTCGTAAGGACCTGCGCTGCCGCGCGAGAGCACGTCGACGCCGTTCCCCGGCTGTCCGCCGGCATCCTGGACGCCACCGTTGGTCGCGCTGGCGGCGCCGCCGCCGCAACCGATTCCCTGGCCGCCGCCGCCCTTACACTTTCCGTCCTGAACCCTGTTCAACTGGAACGACGGGCGCGTCGGCGGCTCGATGCGATCGAAGAGGATGTCCCAGCCGACGTCCACGGTCGGCAGCGCGGTGACGGGAACGATCCACGAGAACGACGTCGCGGGCCCCGTGTACGCGATCTGGATGTGGGCCTCGACCCGGTGGACGCCTTGCGGATCCGTGTCCATCACGAACAGCACGTTCTCCGCCGCCTGTGCGATCGGCAGCTGGCCGTTAGGCTGCGGCTGATTGCAGAAAAAACCGCCGCACGCGTGTGCGGCGCGCGCGCCGGTCGCCGCCGCCACCGCCGCTCCGAGGAAGCACACAACAACCCGTACATGCCTTTTCCGCGACATTCCTGTGCCCTCCGCGCAGTCCACGTAGCAATCGCGTGGCCACGAACAGAAACCCAGCACGGGCGCCGCGATGCCGGTTCCAGGCGCCCGGGAGACCTGTTAGATCCGGACATTCATGTCGCGGTCATCAGCGAAACGGCGCCCGTGCGCGCCGCGAACCCTGCGAAAGCCCGGGTCCCGTCCACTGGTCCGTGGCTTGCGTAGCGTACGGGCCGTGAAGACGCCCGGCCTCGCCCTGATGCTCCCGCTCGCAGCGATCGCGCTCGCCGCGGCCGGCGCGGGCTGCGGTGTGGACCCGGGGCCCGCCTGTGCGTCCGGAAAGATCTGCACGTGGGCCGGCAACGGCGAGCCCGCGTTCTGGGGCGACGGCCAAGATCGCCGCGAGGCCATGCTGTACTGGCCGATGGATCTGGCATTCGCGCCCGCGCCCGATGGCCGGGCCTACGTGCTCGACTGGCAGAACCATCGCATCCGGCGCGTGAACGCCGATGACACGTTCGAGACGGTCCTCGGGACGTCGGACATCGGCGACGGGCCTGACTCCGGCGACGAGCGGACGGCGCCCGGGGTGCTCGGCACGACCTGCAACCTGAACCATCCGACGGATCTGACGTTCGCCGCCGACGGCACGCTCGTCATCGCTGCCTGGCACAACCACAAGATCCGGCGGCTGGATCCGAACACCGGAATGGAGGAAGTGGTGAGCGGCGCGGGTCCGGGCTTCATGGGCGACGGGATGCCGGCGCTGGGCGCGCTGCTCAGCATGCCGAAGTCGGTCGTCGTCAGCCCCATCACCGGCGCGATCTACCTCGCTGACACGCGCAACTTCCGCGTGCGGCGTATCGGCACCGACGGCGTCATCGACACAGTCGTCGGCGGTGCGCAGGCGGGCTTCGCGGGCGACGGCGGTCCACCCAGCGAGGCGCTGCTGTACTTCCAGATGGCGAGCGACAACCCCGAACCAGGCGGCGCGCTGGCGATCGACAGCCAGGATCGGCTGTACATCGCGGACACCGAGAATCAGCGCATCCGGCGGGTCGACTTCGTCGCCAACACGATCGAGACGATCGCCGGTAACGGCACGGCGGGCTTCTCGGGCGACGGCGGTCCCGCGACCGAAGCGTCGCTCGCCTGGCCGCGCGACCTCGCGTACGACGGCGCGGACGGCGTTCTGTACATCGCCGACACCGACAACCACCGCGTGCGCGCGGTCGATCTCGCGACCGGCATCATCACGACCGTCGCCGGCAACGGGGACGCAACCTACGGCGGCGACGGCGGTCCACCGACGGCCGCGTCGCTGAAGCGGCCGTGGGGAATCACGCTCGATCCGGCGGGCAACCTCTACATCGCCGACACGAAGAACAACCGGATTCGCCTCGTGATGCGATGAGGCTGCGGCGCGCGCGCCGGCGACTCGCGGGCGCAGCTCTGGTGCTGGCGGGCGTCGCGGCGATCGGGTGCGGCGACGACATTCAACCGCAACCGATCCCGCGGCCGCCGCCGTGCGACCCCGCGCCGGGACGGATCTGCACCGTCGCGGGCAGCGGCATTCCGGGCGACGGCGCCGACGGTCTGGCGGCGCTGGACACGCGGCTCTACCTGCCCCAAGACGTCACCATCGGTCCCGACGGGCGGCTGTACATCGTCGACTGGAACAACCACCGCATCCGCGTCCGCCAGGACGACGGCACGCTGCGCATCGTCGCCGGCATCGGCGAGCTCGGTCCCGCGTCGGACGATCCGTCGACGGGGCGGCTGAACCATCCGACGCAGGTGACGTTCGATCCCGCCGGGCACCTGGTGATCGCCGCCTGGCACAACAGCCGCATCAAGATGCTGGACGACGCGACGGGCGAGCTCACCGACATCTGCGGAACCGGCATGCGCGGCTTCGCCGGCGACGGCGGCCCCGCGGAGAGCGCCGTCCTCAACCTGCCGGTCGCCGTCGCGTTCGACGCCGCGGGCGACATGTTCATCTCCGATCAGGCGAACGATCGCATCCGCAAGGTCGACGCGGCGACGGCGACGATCAGCACCTTCGCCGGCGTCGGGCCGTGCAGCGACTGCGCGCTGGGCGACGGCGGCGCCGCGACGGCGGCGTTCATCTCGTTGCCCCAGGGGCAATCGGCGCGCCCGGCCGGACGCATCGACATCGACGCGGCCGGGAACCTCTACGTCGCGGACACGCTGCACGACCGCGTGCGCCGGATCGACGCGGTTGGCGTCATCACGACCATCGCCGGCACGGGCACGATGGGCGCCGGCGGCGACGGCGGCCCCGCGACGGAGGCGACGCTGAACGACCCCGCCGACGTCGCCGTTGCGCCTGACGGCCTGGCTATCTACATCGCGGACACGGGCAACGGATGCGTGCGCAGGGTCGGTGCGGACGGCGTCATCACGACGGTCGCGGGCATGTGCGGCGTGACCGGGTTCGAGGGCGACGGTGGTCCCGCGACCGCGGCGAAGCTCGACCGGCCGGGCGGCATCGCGCTGGACGCGGCCGGCAACCTCTACGTCGCGGACACGCACAATCAGCGCGTCCGGGTCGTGTATCGCTGACGGCCTCGCCTTTCACTTGACGGCGCGCGAGCCGCCGCGATACTTGCCGAGTTTGCTTCGTCCTCACCTCGCCCAAGCACAACCGCGCCGACGCTCTTCACGCCTGACAGCGACGCTCGCGTTCCTTATCGCGAGCTGCGGCGGTGCGAAGAACCAGGCGCCCGCGATTGAAAGCACCGCGGCCGCCACGCCCGCGGCCGCCGCGTCCGCGCCCGCGCCCGCACCGGCGGCGGCGATCGATCCCAGCGGGTTCCGCACCGCGATCGATCTCTACGCCAACCGCGTTCACGCGGGCCTGTACCGCGACGGTCGGCTGCTCGTCGACACCGGCGGCCTCGATTTTCTCAAGTACATCGACGGCGGTTGGAAGACGTCATGGCTGCTCGGACAGAAGGACGAAGGACACCCGGCGGCGCTGGTGGCGGGTCTTTCGGCGATGGCATTCCTCCCGCTCGACGGCGACGGCAAGATCGAGGACGCGACGCTGTCGATCACGATGCGCGCGCTCGCCCCGCAGCAGCGCGTGTCGCTGTTCGTGAACGAGAAGCCGCTGTCGACGCTGGAGGTCGACAAGGCCAGCAAGCGCTACGACGTCGCCGTCCCGGCGGCGCTGCTGCACGCGGGCGACAACCGCGTGCGGCTGACGTTCAAGAGCGCGGTCGACGTCCCGGGGGGCAAGCGTGCGGCCGCGGCGGTGACGTCGCTGGCGCTCGGTCCGGCGTCGCTGGGCGCGCCCGCCGGTTCGCTGGCGCCGCTCGGCGCGCGCGAGGTCGACCTCGGCGGCGCGCGCAATCGCGCGCTGGTGCCGGGCGGCGCGGCGTCGCGGCTGTCGTTCTACCTGCAGCTTCCCGCGGGCGCGCATCTCGCGTTCGCGACCGGCGCCGCAAACCCGGGCGGCAGCGTGCTGGCGCAGGTGGCCGTTGACGGCAAGCCGGCGCGCACCGTGCACGAAGGCCCCATAGGCGCAGGCTGGACCAACGCGCTGGTCGATCTGGGCGCCGCGGGCGGACAGGCGGCGCGCATCGATCTGATCGTGCGCGGCGCGAAGGGCGACGTCGCCTGGGGCGAACCGCGGGTCGTCGTCAAGGCGCCCGCGCCCGCGGAGGCCGCGGCGGAGAAACCCAAGTTCGATCACATCTTCGTCTGGATGGTCGACACGCTGCGGGCCGACAAGCTGCACGCCTACAACGGCAAGACCCGCGTCGTGACGCCCAACTACGACGCGTTCGCGGCCGACGCGACCCGCTTCGAGTGGGCGCAGGTGCCAGGGACGTGGTCGCTGCCGTCGCACGCGTCGCTGCTGACCGGCGTCTACCCGACCGTCCACCGCGCGACCGCGCACGAGGCCAAGCTGTCCAAGGACGTACCGTTCATCGCCGAGGACATGAAGAAGGCCGGCTTCAAGACGGCGATGTTCTCGTCGAACGGGTACGTCTCGTCGAAGTGGGGCTTCGACCGCGGCTGGGACGTCAACCGCAACTTCATCCGCGAATCGCTGCCCAACGGCTCCGAGTACCTGTGGAAGACCGCGAAGGCATGGCTGCAGCCGATCGCCGCCAAGAAGCAGTTCGCCTACCTCGCGACCATCGAGCCGCACGTCGCGTACACGCCGCGCAAGGAGTTCCTCGTCAAGTACTGGGACAAGACCTACGCGGGGCCGATCAAGCCCGTGCTGTCGGGCGTGCAGCTGGGCCTCATCAAGGCCGGCAAGCTGAAGGTCAACGACAACGACAAGAAGTACCTGGAGGCGCTGCACGACGGCGAGATCTCGCAGAGCGACGCCGCGTTCGCGGCCTTCATCGCCGATCTGAAGAAGATGGACCTCTACGAGAAGTCAGCGGTCGTCGTGGTGTCCGATCACGGCGACCAGTTCTACGAGCACGGCAGCGTCGGTCACGGCGACACCGTCTACCAGGAGCTGGTGCACGTCCCGCTGATGATCCGCGCGCCCGGCATGTTCCCGGCCGGAAAGGTCGTGCACGCCGACGTCGAGGTGATGGACCTCTATGCGACGCTGCTCGACCTGGCGGGGCTGAAGCCCACGCCCGCGGCCGAGGGGACCAGCCTGGCCCCGCTGGCGCGCGACGAGATCGGCTCCAGCCCGCGCGCCGCGCTAACCGTCGACGGGCAGGTGTCGCGCGGCCTCAAGGTGCAGCGCTACCGCATGGTCCACCGCGGCCCGGGCCGCATCGAGCTCTACGACGAGTACGACGATCCGCGCGAGCAGAAGGACGTCGCCGGCGATCACCCGATCGCGCTGCGGGGCATGCGCGGTGTGCTCGGGCTTCTGTACGCGTACGAAACCACCTGGTCCAAGGCACGCTGGGGAACGGCGGCCAACCTGAACGAGGCGTTCTACGCCAGCGCCGGGCCGCCCGGCCGGCGCGGGACCGAGCCCGTCTCGGGCGGACCCAAGTAGCCTCGCCTCCAGGTTGCGCCGCGGCCGGCGGGACACACGTTCCTCGTGTGAGCCCCAACGAAAAAACAGCCCTCAGCGACGAGGACGAGGTGGCGTGCGCGCCCGAGTCGGGTCAGCCGGCAGGTGGCCGGGACAACCCCTGGGACGACGACGACGAGGAGCCGGCCGGCGTTCACGCATGGCCGGCTGACCATCACGCGCCGCCCGGCGACGACCTGTAGCGGACCCTCACCTAGCCCTCCCCCCGCTTCGCGGGGCGAGGGGA
>DATMZL010000239.1:0-3634 GCA_035607075.1 Polyangia bacterium | reverse complement strand
GCCGAGCTGGCGCACGAACCGGTGCCCGACAGCGTCGCCGAGGCGTACGGCGTGTCCAGCTTCCGCTTCGGCCCCGACTACATCATCCCGAAGCCGTTCGATACGCGCGTGCTGTGGTGGTGCGCGCCTGCGGTGGCGGAGGCGGCGATGAAGTCGGGCTCGGCGGGTTGAACCTGGACATCGCCGAGTACCGCGAGCGCCTGAAGCGCCGGACCGGCGGCACGCAGTACACGATCATGAGCCGGATCGTGCAGCGCGCGAAGAACGCGCCCAAGCGCATCGTCTTCCCCGACGGCGACAACATCAAGGTGCTGCGCGCCTGCCAGATCGTCCTCGACGAGGGGATCGCGCGGCCGATCCTGCTCGGCTCCGAGAAGAAGATCCGCCAGCGCGCCGCCGAGCTGGACCTGGATCTGGAGGGCGCCGAGCTGCTGAACCCGGCGGAGTCGCTGAAGCATTCAGCCTACGCGCACGAGTACCTGGACCTGCGCTGCCGCAAGGGTGTGACCGCCGCCAGCGCCGCGCGCTACATGAACCGGCGCACGCACTACGGGATGATGATGGTCAGGCGCGGCGACGCCGACGGCCTGGTCGCCGGCCTGACCGCGCCGTACCCGGACACGATCCGGCCGGCGCTGCAGATCCTCGGCATCCGGCCCGACGTCCGGCGCGCGACCGGCATGTACATGATGCTGCTGAAGAACGACGTGAAGTTCTTCGCGGACGCGACAATGAACATCGATCCCGACGCGGAGACGCTGGCCGACACCGCGATCCAGGTGGCCGACGCCGCCCGCGCCTTCGAGGTGGTGCCGCGCATCGCGATGATCTCGTTCTCGAACTTCGGGTCGGCGCCCCATCCGGAATCGATCAAGGTCGCCCACGCCGTCGAGATCGTCCGCAAGCGCCGCCCCGATCTGGAGATCGACGGCGAGGTGCAGGCCGACATCGCCGTCGAGGCCGACAAGATGCACGAGCTCTTCCCGTTCACGCGCCTCACCGACGAGGCCAACGTGCTCGTGTTCCCGTCGCTGGCGGCGGGCAACGCCGCCTACAAGGTGCTCGCGGCGCTCGGTGGCGCCACCGCGATCGGGCCCATCCTCCTCGGCGTGAATAAACCGGTTACCGTCCTGCCGCGCGACGCCAACGTCGACACGATCGTCAGCATGACCGCATATACGGTCGCGCGGGGTAGCGGGTAGTAGACGAACGGCCCGCGTCTCCAGAAAAGCGTAAGCGCGCTCGCCGTCCGTGCCGCCCGGTCGATTTTTGGTTGCGTAAAGCGAGGCGGCTGCGTCGTTAAGTCGGGCGCGAATGCCCGAAGCGACGGAAGTACGACACAGCCGGCCGTTGGTCCGTTCCTGGGCTCGCGTTACCTGGCGAAAAAAAAGACGCGGAGGCCCCGAGGATGGCGACCCAACGGAAGTCTGGCATTGCTCTATCGATCGTATTGGCGGCGGCGGGGGCGTGCCGGCAGGCGTCGCGGCCTGATACGGGTCCGGCTTCTTCGGGCGCAACGATCGAGCAGCGGGCGTCGGGGCTGACGGCGCTGTCGCGCACGGGGTGGGTGGCGACGGCCTCGCCGACGGGGACGCCCGGGAACGCCATCGACGGATCGGCGACGACGCGGTGGACGACGACCTCGATCCAGGCGAACGGGAACTTCTTCCAGGTGGACATGGGGGCGCAGCGGACGTTCACCGAGATCCGGCTGGACACGACGACGACCGCGACGGACTTTCCGCGCAGCTTCAACGTCAACGTGTCGAACGACGGGACGAACTTTGGATCGCCGGTCGCGACGGGGACGGGGACGGGGGCGGTGGTGACGGTGGCGTTCGCGTCGCAGACGGCGCGCTACATCCGGGTGACCCTGGCGAACCTGCCGGGCGGGCAGACGAACGCGTGGTCGATCTACGAGCTCAATGTTTACGACGCATCGCTGTCGCGGACCGGGTGGACGGCGACGGCGTCGTCGACGGCGACGGGGACGACGACGGGTGGCGCGTTCGACGGGAGCACGACGACGCGGTGGAGCTCGGTGAGCGGCACGAGCCACCAGTTCCAGG
Organism: Polyangia bacterium; assembly: GCA_035607075.1. Lineage (GTDB taxonomy): Bacteria > Myxococcota_A > Polyangia > Fen-1088 > Fen-1088 > JADGRB01. The sequence goes on along the minus strand of DATMZL010000239.1, from coordinate 1,565 downwards.
TGGACATGCAATCGCCTCAGACGTTCAACCAGATCACGCTGGACGCGGGGAGCTCGACGTCGGGAAACTTCCCGCGCAGCTACACGGTGTCCGTGTCGAGCGACGGGACGAACTTCACGCAGGTGACGACGGGGACGGGGACGTCGCGCTTCGTGGTGATCAACTTCGCGATGCAGCAGAAGCGCCACGTCCGGATCAATTCGACGAACGCGACGGCGTTCACGTGGTCGATCGAGGAGATGATGGTGCTCGGGCAGCCGACGAGCGCGTCGACGCACCAGCGGTCGGTGTGGACGGCGACGGGGACGACGGCGGCGACAGGCACGACGCTGGCGGGCGGGATCGACGGCGTCACGACGACGCGGTGGACGGCCAACACGGTGGCGTCGGGGACGTTCTACCAGGCGGACATGGGGACGTACCGCCTGTTCAACCAGATCACGATCGACGCGGGGACGATGACGGGGAACTTCCCGCGGAGCTACAAGGTGGAGACGTCGAACAACGCGTCGACGTGGACGCAGATCGCTTCGGGGACGAACGCGGCGGTGCTGCTGACGGTAAACGTGCAGCCGCAGACGGCGCGGCACATCAAGGTGAGCCTGACGGCGGCGAACCCGACGGGATCACCGTGGTCGATCCAGGAGCTGAACGTGCTGGGCCCTGCGCTTTCGCGGACAGGGTGGGTGGCGTCGGCATCCGGGACGGGCGGGACGGACGTGCCCGCGAACGCGATTGACGGAAGCGCGACCACACGCTGGGACAACGGCGCGAACCAGGCCAACACCACGCCGCCGCAGACGTTCACGCTGGACATGGGGACAGCGCAGGTCGTCAACCAGCTGTCGCTGGACGCGGGGACGAGCACGGGGAACTACCCGCGCGGCTATTCCGTATCGCTATCGAACGACGGCACGAACTGGGGAGCTCCTGTCGCAACGGGTACGGGCAGCACGCAGCTGGTGACGATCAACTTCCTCACCGCGACGACGCGCTTCATCCGGATCACGCAGACGGGCACGGCGACGGCAAATCACTGGTCGATCCACGAGATCAACGTGTGGCGGATCGCGCAGCCGTGCGACACGGTGACGTGCTCGGCGTCGGACCAGTGTCACGTGGCAGGCGTGTGCGACGCGAACACCGGCATCTGCTCGAACCCGAACAAGACGAACGGAACGACGTGCGACAACGGTCTGTGCCAGACAGGTGAGACCTGCCAGAACGGGACATGCACCGGCACGCCGGTGGTGTGCACGGCGCTGGACCAGTGCCACACCGTCGGGACGTGCAATCCCGCGACAGGCGTCTGCTCGAATCCGAACAAGACGAACGGAACGACCTGCGACAACGGCCTTTGCCAGACGGGTGAGACGTGCCAGAACGGGACGTGCGCCGGCACGCCGGTGATGTGCACGGCGCAGGACCAGTGCCACGTCGCGGGGACGTGCAACCCGGCGACAGGCGTCTGCTCGAATCCGAACAAGACGAACGGGACGACGTGCGACAACGGTCTGTGCGAGACGGGTGAGACGTGCCAGAACGGAACGTGCACCGGCACGCCG
>DATMZL010001291.1:0-3994 GCA_035607075.1 Polyangia bacterium | reverse complement strand
GCACACCGCGCCAGGCGCGAAGCATCGCGGTCTTGGTGCCGGAGGACGAGCTACCCCGCCTCCGGCAACCGATCAAAATCACTGGGGCGAGGTACTAGTCGCCAGCGAGCAGCTAAAGCGCGCCGAGCAGCGTGCGCACTTCCACCTCTGCCGGCTTGCCGCGCGGGGTGTAGCTGGTCGTGTCGATGCCGCCGTAGCCGTACCAGTTCCAGATGTAGACGCCGTCGAGGACGGCGGCGGTCGCCCAGACGCGGCGGAACGACGCGAACGCGCGCCGCTGCTCTTCGATGTCGGGCGTGCCGCCGGGACCTTCGTCCCAGGGCGCGGCCGTGACGCCCTTGCGCGATCGGTAGCCGAGCTCGGTGAAGACGAACGGATGCGTGCGGCCGACGCGCCATGCCTCGATCTCGCGGCGCACCCGGCGCCAGCCGGCGTCCAGCGTCGCGTCGTCGGTCGGCGCCGACGCCTCGCGCAGGTTGAAGTAGGCGGAGATTCCTTCTTCGTCGACGAGATCGAACAGCGCGGTCGTCTTGTAGTGGTCCCAGTTGGCCGAGTAGACGAGCTTGCCGGGGAAGATGGCGCGCAGGCGTTCGACCAGCGGCCGCCAGTGACCGAGGTCGTCTTCCAGCGACGACAGCTCGCTGCCGACCGCCAGGCGCGCCGCCCCGGTGACGCTCGCGACCGCGCCCAGCTCGCCGACGAGGTCACCGTAGCGCTTGAACCACGCGTCGCGATCGCGCGGCGCCAGCGTTCCGCGCCACTGTCCCGGTCCGGGCGCGGACAGGCGCACGATCGGAAAGATCGTCACCTGCAGACCGTCGCGCTTCGCGGCCCGCGCCACATCGGCCAGCGCCGACAGCGTCGGTGAGTAACGCGTGTGCAGCGCGAGATCGTGGGTCGTCGCGTCCGTCTGGTAGAGCGGCACGATCAGCGAAATGTGCGTAGCGCCGAGTGCGACGATCTCCGCCAGCAACGGGCCGTAGTTGAAGCTGACGTCCTCGGCGAAGAGTCCCAGCGCCACGCCGCGCTGCCGGTCGACCGGTGAAGGCGGGATCGGCGGAGGCGTCGGCAGGGAGGGCGTCGGCGGCAGCTCTGTCGTCCCAGGCGCGCGCGGGTGGCCGGGGGAGGGCGCCGGCGTCTGCGGCGCGGACGCGAGCAGCGCCAGCGCGATCATCGTGGCGAGTCGGATCAACATGGGAACCCTGAGAGGGTTCCCAAACCCTCCCGCGATGGTACGCGGCGAGCAAGCTCGCCGGCTCCCGGCGCGATCATGATGCGCGCACCGGCGGCGCGGCGCGAACCAGCGCTTCCTTCAGCAGGCTGATCTTGTTGCGGGCGGCGAGGATCTGCTGGCGCAGCGAATCGACCTTGCGCGACAGATCCTCGAAGTCGGCCGCAAGCGCATCGGCCGCGAGCTGCTCGCCCGCGCGGAGGACCGCCGACATGCGTTCATGCAGCTCGTCGAGGCCGGCCAGCAGCTCGCCGTCCTTGACCATCTCGTCGGGTGTGCGCTTGCGCGCCGCCAGCTGCTGCGCCGACGTGTTCAGCGCCGCCGCGTCTTTCCCGATCGCTTCGAACCCGCGCATCAACCGCGTCAGCTCCTCGCCGCGCGCCTGGATCTCCAGCGCGCGGACGCGGACCGCCTCGGCTTGAGCCTGCTGCGCGTCGCGCGCCGCACCCAGCGCCGCCGTCAGCGCCTGAGCGTGAGCCTGCAGCTCCTCCTCGCAGCCCGCGACTTGCTTGAGCGCTTCAGCGGCGCGCTCCAGGTTGCGCTGCGAGTCGAGCTTCCCCTTGCTGAGGCCGGCGGCGAGCGCCGCGAACCGCTGCAAGGTCTCGTCGAACACCTCGGCGGACGCGACCAGCCGCGAGTCCGCCGGTTTTGATCGCGCCGGCATCAGCGTGAGCAGTCCTTTCCCTCGTTCCGCTTGGCGAGGTCGGCGACCAGCGGCGCGTAGAACGCCATCAGCGCGCGCGGCGAGATCGACTCGCCGGTGGCGTCCTTGATGACCTTGCGCCAGTCGCGCGTCGCGCCCAGCGACAGGATGCTCTTCAGGAACGCGCCGACCTCCTTGTTCCCCGAGTAGTCGCACGCTCGCACGTCCTGCTTGAGGATCTTCGTGCAGATGTGGTCGTGAAGCTGGAACTTGATCAGCGTCGCGAGCGCGTAGTCGTAGTACTCGGCTGCGTCGTCGTTGATGTGCGTCTTCGTGCAGGCGTCGCACAGCTCGGGATCGCGGCCGCCCGGCGGGGTCACGCCCTGGAACTCGGCGACGTAGTCCCACCACTTGCCCTGCCACTCGGCGGGCGGCAGCTCGGCCTCGTAGAGATCGCGCTCGAAGTGGCTCATCGTCCCCGCCGACCAGGGCAGGAAGACGATCGAATCCAGCGCCGACTGCAGCAGCCAGCCGCCCGCGTCGGGCGCCTTGCCCTCCGGGATGACGCCGATCTTCGTCAGGTACGGCGTCTGCTGGCTCGCCAGCTTCGCGAGATCGCCGATCCCTTCGTGAAAGGCGCGGTTCGCGCCCTCGCGCAGCAGGAAAGGAACCTCGGGACGCGTGTACGACAGGAAGTAATAGATGTGTCCCAGCTCGTGGTGCGCGGTGGCGAACCACTTCTCGTTGGCCTGCACGCTCATCAGCGAGCGGACGTCCAGCGCGTGGTCGATGTGCCAGGCCGAGGCGTGGCTGTTCTTCTTGCGCGCGACGCCCGCCGGCACCGGGTAGAGATCCGACCGCTCCCAGAAAGAGGGCGGCAGCTTCTCGAAACCGAGCGAGACATAGAAGCTCTCCGCGCTCTTGACGATGTTCTCGGGCGACGATCCTTTGAAGAACGGATCCAGGCTGGCCGCCTCGACGATCCCAGGCCAGTTCTGGGCCCAGCGGTTGCCGATCCAGTGCGCGGGGATCTGCCGGGGCGGCGGGCGCTTGAACCGCGCCGCCAGCTGGTTCTTCGCCCAGCAGTGAAGCGCGTCGTAGATCGGCTTGGTCGTCGCCAGCGTGTCGTCGAGCAGCTTCATCATCTCGTCGACGGTCATGCCGTAGTCGGCGACCTTCAGCGCGAAGTACGAGTGGTAGCCCATCTCCTTCGCGACCTGGTTGCGCAGCTTGACCAGCTCGATGAGGCCGGGCTTCAGCGGTCGGCCGATCTCCTTCGACACCGTCCAGATGCGCTGCCGCTCGTTGAGGTCGCGAGACTTCGTCAGGATGTCGTCGATGTCGTTGGCGGTGATCGGCTTCGCGCACGCCGCGCCCTTCGGTTGCAGACAGAACGTGTAGCCGTCGAGGATCGCCGATTGCTTCGACTCGAGCTCAACGCGCTTCGCGACCACGTCGGGGATCGTCCCGAATGCCTCGGCGGCGGCGAGCAGCAGCTTCCGCAGTTGACGGACCGTCGGCTCGTCGAGCTGCTTCTCGTTTTTCAGCAGGGTCTTCGTCTTGTCGATGACGGTCGTGGACCCGATCGCGGCGGCCAGCGCCTTGTCCGCGCCCGTCCGCTGGGCGACGTGCTCGGGCGTGACGTCGGTGGCGGCCGCCCAGTCGGCAAGGCTGGCGCTCGTCGAGACCGGCCAGACCACGCCGGTCACGGTCGCCAGGAAAGCGTCCGCCTCCTTCTGGACCGGGCCGCGCTTCGACGCTTTGGCCGGTTTGCCGGTTTCGCCCGGGCCGGCGGCGACAGCAATCGCGGCGGCTCCCCACGCGATCAGGCAGGCAACCAGAAGGCCGATTCGTCGAATCGAACGTCGCATGGCGGACAACCTACCTCAAGAGAGATGGAGGGGCGACCGCCCTTGTGGACGGGCGACGCGCATGGTAACGGAACGTCCTCGCATGCTCCGTCCCCGCAAGTTTGCTTCGCTGATCAGCTGGCTGGTGGTGTTCGCCCTTTCGGGGATCGCCTGCAAACAGGGCCTGGGCGATCGCTGCCAGATCGACAGCGACTGCTCCGACGGGCTGATCTGCGACCAGTCCCGCGAGGTCTGCATCAGTCGGAACAG
>DATMZL010000409.1:0-3741 GCA_035607075.1 Polyangia bacterium | reverse complement strand
CACGAGCCGCTGCCGTTGTAGCGGATGCCGCCGCCCTCGTTGCAGGTGCCGCCGGCCGCCACGAACGTGTGAGAGGGCGCGCCCGCCATGTACAGGTCGTTCGTGCAGCCGTTGGCGTCGTCGGGCAGGTCGGTATCGTCGTTGACCGATACCGCGTTGCCGCTCATGCAGACGTTCTTCTTGCAGTCGCCGGTCATCTGCATGCTGCCGCTGAGCGCCGTTCCGTCGGCGGTGTTGGCGATGCCGCAGACGCCGAGCGCACTGCAGGTGCGGTGGTGGCACTCGTTGTCGCTGCCGGGGCAGTCGGTCGGCTGCAAGCACTGCACGCAGGCGGGCGCGCTGCCGCTGCCGTTGCAGCGGTTGCCGTTGCTCTGGTTGCAGGTCGTCCCCGCGTCCTCGGGTGGGTTGGTCGCGATTCCGGCGTTGCACACGTCTTTCGTGCAGGCGTTGCCGTCGACGGGCAGGTCGGTGTCGTCGCTGACTGTCTGCGACTGCCCCTGGCCGTCGCACTGCACCTTCTTGCAGTCCTTGGCCGTCTGGCTCGCGGCCGGCAGCAAGGTGCCCGCGGCGGTGTTGGTGACGCCGCAGACACCGGCGGCGCTGCAGGTGTGGGTCTGGCACGGCGTGTTGGTGCCGCAGTCGGCGGCGGTGATGCAGCCGACGCACCCTCCCTGACCATTGCACATCAGGTTGGTGCCGCAGCTCGTTCCGCTCGAGAGGTTCGGGTTCGTGGGCACGCCATTCGTGCAGACGTCCGCCGTGCAGGCTTTGCCGTCGGTCGGTTTGTCGTTGTCGTCGTTGACGATCACGCCCTGTCCGTTGCCGTCGCACTGACTGACCTTGCAGTCGCCGGTGGTCTGCATGATCAGCGGCGTACCGGCCGCGATCAGCGCGACGCCGCAGACGCCGTTGATGCACGTGCGGTGATGGCACTCGGTGTCGGATCCGGGGCAGCTCGACGCGCTCACGCAGGTCACGCAGGCGCCCTGACCGTCGCAGATCGTGTTCGTGCCGCAGCTGTTACCGGCGGTCACGTTCGGGTTGGTCGCCACGCCGGCGGTGCAGACGTCCTGGGTGCAGGGGTTGCCGTCGACGGGGAGGTCCAGATCGTCGTTGGCGGAGATGACGCCGCCCTGACCGTCGCAGACGTTCTTCTTGCAGTCGCGCGCCGTCTGCGTCGCGACGAGCGTCCCCGTCGCCAGGTTGCTGACGCCGCACACGCCGGCGACACAGCTTCGCGTGTGGCACTCGGCGTCCGAGCCCGGGCAGGTGTTCGCCGACAGGCACTCGACGCACGCCGAGGCGCCGTCGCAGACCTTGCTGCCGCCGCACGACATCCCCGAAGCGACCGGGCGATGTGATGGCGTTCCCGAGCTGCACTCGTCGGTCGTGCAGACGTTGCCGTCGACCGGGAGATCAGCGTCGTCGTTGAAGATCTGTTCGTTGCCGTTGCCGTCGCACTGCATCCCCTTGCAGTCGTTCGCCGTCGGGTCGACCAGCTTGGTCCCCGAGGCCGCGAACGTGAATCCGCACACGCCGCCCGTGGTGCAGGTGCGCGTCCGGCAGGTCGTGTCGCTGCCCGGGCAGTCCGTGGCGACGACGCAGCCGATGCACTGGCCGGTGGCGTTGCAGTGGTTTGCGCCACCGCAGTTCGAGCCCGCGGGCATCATCGTGTGCGACTCCACGCCGGACGTGCAGATGTCGTTCGTGCACGGGTTGCGGTCGTCGGGCAGGTCGGTGTCGTCGTTCGCGCTCGTCACCATGCCGTCGGCGCTGCACTGACGGCGCTTGCAGTCGCCGGTCGTCTGCACCATCAACACCTTGCCCGCGGCCTCCTTCATGCTGCCGCACACACCGGCGGTACAGGTCCGGTGCTCGCATTCGTTCTCCGGTCCCACACAATCGGCCGCGAGGTTGCATTGCGCGCAGGTCTTGTCGGCGCGGCAGGCGAACTGGCAGTCGGCGTTCACCAGGCAGGGATTGCCGGGCGCGCATTTTCCGCAGTGGCCACCGCAGTCGATGCCGGTCTCGTCGCTGTTCTTGATGCCGTCGGTGCAGGTCGGTGCGGGGGTGTCGAACCCGCCGCCGTCGGCGCCCGCGCCGCCAGGGCCGCCGTCGACGCCGCCGCCGTTGCCGCCTCGGCCGCCGACCGCGCCGCCGGTGCCGCCGGTGCCGCCGACCGCGCCGCCGGTGCCGCCGACCGCGCCACCGGTGCCGCCGACCGCGCCACCGGTGCCGCCGTTCGATCCACCGTTACCCGCGCTGCCGCCGGTCCCGCCTCGTCCCGCTGCGCCGTCCTTCCCCGCACCTCCGTCACCTTGCTTGTCGCCCGCGGAGTCGCGCGCGTCCGTGGCAGGACGATCGTCGCCGCAACCCGAGGCCGCGAGCATCGTGATGACGACCAACGAACAGACAAGATACGAACGCATCGAACCTCCCACAGAAAACGGAAAAAAAAGGCAAAACAGCGGTCGCGCGAAAGTATCACAGGGGACGGCCCGGTTGCGGCCCGTTTGTCGGCGGAACGCCGAAGCGATACTCTGGCTCACCATGAACGCAAGTGGACCTCCGAACTTCCCGGTGCCGCCCGGCGCGGTGAACCCGTACTCGCCCCCCGCCGCGGCCATCGACACGACGAACTTCGAGACGGGCATCCGCAACTTCCGGTCGGCGCTGCCCCTCGCCAAGGCGATCACCATCGTCATGGGCCTGGACGTGCTGATCGAGCTGATCGGCGACATAAACAGCTTCCTGACGGTCGGCGTCATGGAGCGCGTGATCCGGGGCGAGGAGGTCGATCAGGCGACGCTGAGCGCCATCGACGTCCGCACCGGCGGCCTGGCGCTGCTGGGCCTGGCGCTGCTGCTGGTCGCCGCCGTCCTGTTCTGCCTCTTCATGCCGCGCGCGAACCGTAACGCGCGCTCGTTCGGCGCGCCGATGAGCATCACGCCCGGCTGGGCTGCCGGTTACTTCTTCGTGCCGATCGCCAACCTGTGGAAGCCCTTCCAGGCTATGAAGGAGATCTGGCAAGGGAGCGATCCCGATCCCAACGTGCACGCGTTCAACGTGCCGCTCCCGGCGCTGTTCAAGTGGTGGTGGGGCATGTACCTGCTGCACAACATCGGCGGCCAGATCGTCTGGCGGACCAGCAAGACGTCGCCGACGCCGTCGGACCTGATCACGTCGTGCTGGGTCGAGATCGTCACGTCGACGTTCTCGATCGTGGCGGCGTTGCTGGCTGCGGCGGTCGTACGGGCGGTGGCGCGGCGCCAGGAAGAGCGCCAGCGGGTGGGCCAGCGGCCGCTCACAGGCGCGTGAGCGCAGGCCGGCTTTGCCGGCCGGAGCTCGTCGCGGGAGGGTTTGGGAAGCCTCTGAGGGTTCCCATCTAAAGCAGGTGTTGCGCTTTGACCTGCAGGTAGCGGTTGATGACCGCCGGAGTGGTCTGGCGCGGCGGTACGTGAAGCACCAGTGCGCCGCCGATCTTGAGGTCGCGCACCAGGCGCTCGCGCCACAGGATCGTTTCAGCGGCGGCGGCGGCGGTGAAGAGATCACCGTCGGGCGCGGTCGCCAGGCCCGCGCTGGGTTCCGCGAGGCGATCCAGGTCGGGATCGCGGAAAAGCACGCACACCGGTAGATGCCGGGGGCGGAGGCTGCGGACCTGGCGCAGCACCGCCTGCGCGGAGACGTCGTCGATCACCTGGGTGAAGAGCACGACAAGCGCCCGCTTGCGCAGCCGCTTGG
>DATMZL010000206.1:0-7770 GCA_035607075.1 Polyangia bacterium | reverse complement strand
ATTTCTCTTTCGTGCGCGAGACGCTTTGCCCGATCTGGCTTAATGAGGCCCGCGCCGCGCAGCGCCCGAAGGTCATCACCGCGTGGAGCGCCGCCTCGTCCAGCGGCGAAGAGCCGTTCTCGCTGGCGATGGTGCTGCTGGACGGGCTGCCCGGCTGGGAGATCAACATCCTGGCGACGGATCTGTCGTCGCGCGTTCTCGAGAAGGCGCAAACGGCGACCTGGTCGCTGGAGAAGAGCGGCGACATTCCTCCCCGCTTTCTCAAACGCTACATGCTTCGCGGCACGGGCGCGCAAGACGGCAAGATGAAGGCGGGACCGGACCTCCGGAGCGTCGTCACCTTCCGGCGGGTCAACCTCAACGACGAGCACTGGGCACTGGAACCGGCGCCGCACTTCGATCTCGTTTTCTGCCGCAACGTGCTCATGTACTTCGAGGCGGGGCGCCGTGAGCGCGTCATCAAACGAATCCTCAAGCTCCTGCCGCCGCGCGGATACCTTTTCCTCGGCGACGCCGAGGGGCTGATGGGGTTCGAGAGCATGCGGATGGTGGCGCCTTCGGTCCACACGTTCAAGAGCAACATCGAGGTCGCGCGAACGTCCGCGTCGTCCGGCGGCACGGCTGAACGGAAGGCGCCGTGAACAACCCGAAGGTCGCTCCGCCGCTGATCGACGTCCTGGTCGTCGACGATTCGGCCGTCATGCGCCGGTTGATGACGAGCTTGCTGGGGCCGCAGGCGGGCATTCGTGTCACCACGGCGCACGATCCGCTGGTCGCGATGGCGAAGATGAAACGGCACCGGCCCAACGTGATCCTGCTGGATCTCGAGATGCCGCGCATGGACGGCCTCACGTTCCTCAAGCAGATCATGTCGACCGATCCGATCCCGGTGATCGTGTGTTCGGGATTCGCCGAGCCAGGAACGATGCTGGCCATGCGCGCGCTCGCGGCCGGCGCCGTCGACATCGTGCCGAAGCCGCGCGTGTCGGCGTCGGGCTATACCGACGACAACGGATTGCTGGACGTGGTCCGCGCGGCGGCGCAAGCGCGCGTCGGACCGCCGCGCTACCAGCGGAGCAACACGCTGCCCGGATGGACGCCCCCTGCGGCCAACAAGCGCGCGACGGCGCAGCCGCCGGCGCGGATCACGACGGCCACGCACCGGGTGTCGAGCGACGTCGTCATCGCGATCGGCGCGTCGACCGGCGGGACGGAGGCATTGAAGGAGATCCTGCGCGCGATGCCTTACGACGCGCCGGGGATCGTGATCGTGCAGCACATGCCGGCCGGTTTCACGGCGGCCTTCGCCGAGCACCTCGCCGACGTTTGCAAGATGGAGGTCCGCGAGGCGGAGTCGGGCGACCGTGTCGTGCGCGGGCGTGCGCTGCTCGCGCGCGGCGACCGCCACCTGCGGATCCACCGCCGCGGCTTCGACCTCGTCGCCGAGCTGGACGACGGCCCGCCCGTCTGCCGCCACCGCCCCAGCGTCGACGTGCTCTTCCGAACCGTCGCCGAGGCCGTCGGCCCGCGCGCCCTCGGCGTGATCCTGACCGGGATGGGCGCCGACGGCGCCGACGGTCTTCTGACGATGAAGAAGGCCGGCGCCAGCACGATCGCCCAGGACGAGAGCAGCTCGGTTGTGTTCGGGATGCCCAAGGAGGCGATCGATCGCGGCGCCGTCGACGTGGTACTGCCGCTGTCCAAGATCGCGGCGGGGATCCTGCAGCGCGCGCCGGGACTGGCGGGTGTGCGGGCGGTCGAGGGGGGGTAGCGAGGGCGTGCTCCCGATTTATCTCAGAAAGGTCCCCGTTCATCATTAGAAGGGACAACACCGTCCACGACTCGTTGTAGTAGAGGCTGCCACCGAGGAGCGTCAACGACGCGACGGCGGCAAACGCTTCGTCTCGCAGTGTCGCGTGCTCGGGAGTCGCCATGGCTCCGACACCCGCGGGCCAACGAAGGCTGCGAGCCTGTACCCGGCTCCACGCAGAGAAAGACGCGTACGCCCTGCGGGATCATGCGCGCGGAGAACGAACGTCTCAAACGCGGCTTGCTCGGGCAGAAAGCGGAGCGTTTGCCGAAGGCGCTGATGGTTGCCGGTTTCGGATCGCGACCGACGCGCTCGCGGGCGAGGTCGTGTCATCGTCGCCGCCCCTTTCCCCAGCTTGTACCGCCAGAACTGAAGCGTGCCGGCGTTGATGCCGGTCCCCGCGGCGAAGTCCTTCGCCGTCAGCCCGCTATCCTTCCAGCGGTCAACTCGCTTCCGCCACTCGTCGCGACTCGGTCGACGGTGGTGCGGTGTTTGTCTTCGGCGAGCGAGCGGCGTCGCGGCTGAAGATCGTGTGGTTCGACCGGAACGCGTGTGCCTGCTCTACAAACGATTTTACCAGTCGCGGTTCGCATTGCCGGCAGCGGCGGGCGGCGCGCGTGCTGCACATCGATGCCACCGCATTGGCCACCACTGCTCGCCGGCGTTGAGCATGTGCCGCGCTCGCACACAGAAAGGAAACCGCAACGGCAGTGATTGCGTGACAGACCGATCTCGCGCCGGCATTGGTGGTCGACGTGAGCGACGGCGCTACCCTCGAGCAGAGCGTGTCCGCGCTCGCTGCAGGCGCGATGCTGGCGTTCGGCTCAGTCACGTTGTTCGTCCTCTCCAATCCGTCACCGCGATCCGGTTCGGGCATGAATCTCATCGCCAGCGCGTACAGGCAAGGTCCCGGTGGACGAGTTCCCGGGGGGACGACATGTTGCAATCTGCGGGGGACTTACCAGGAGATCGTGTACGTGCAGCTCGTGGCGCCCTTCTTGCGGCAGGGCGCGGAATCGTCGTGCTGTACGCGAGCGAGTCTTTCGAATCGCGTGGCGAGGGCCGTCAGGATGCCGCGATCGAAATCGCAGGGGTACGGGTTCTCGCAAACAGAAACGATGCGCCGCTCTCCGGGAATGGGGCGGTACCCGTAACTTCCAATGCCTGTGGCCGTCTGTCCGGTCGCGGGATCAAACATGGGCTTGCCGTTCTTCCGATGAGCCAGGTGATAACCAACGTCCGCAGCCGCGATACTGCTGTGGATGTCTTTGACGGTAGGTGGCAAGACGGCATTCTTGGGAACGGCCTGGCCAACCTGAAACAGGGCGCGCGTGCCGACGGACTCGGCGATGTCGTTGTGCGCGGCAAGCCAGTTCTCAAGGGGGTACCAGGCCAGCCGATCGATGACGAATTGGCCCTTGGTATTCATCGTCCCGATTCCGTTGGTGACGAGGCGCCTCAGGCCGACGGACGGAAACACCTTGAAAGCTTCGACGAACGTCTCTACGAAAGTGCCGTTAATTTCGATCCCTGGTTCGATTGCCATCGCGCGCATCATCGCCTCCTTGGGGCTTAGGCAGCACCTCCTCGTCGACTGGATTGGGTGTTTTCTTAAGGCGACGATATCGGAAGGCGGATCATGTCGCGGAAGACGCCGTGTCGAAACCTAGCCAATTGATTTTCTTGCGGTTGCGGGTAGGTCGGCGGGATTGTGCGTATCGCGCGATCAGGCTTTCCCTTCGCGGCTGACGCGTGGCTTGCCTAGGGTGACGAAGTCATCCAGCACGAAATGTACGATCCGGTAGACGTCGGAGATCACCCGCCGGCTCGTAGACATCGTCGGTTCATCGAATGACGGAATGAGGTCGAGGCCCATTTGGGAGTGGGCCTCGTCGTCATCTGCATGCTGTTTCAGGAAGGTGGATGCCAGATCGTACTGTTGCACGGCTGGTAACGTCGCTCCGAAGACATGGAGGCCGATCGTCTCCATGACCTGCATCATGGCTATATTGCCGACGTACTCGTTTTCGTGCTGAATCGTGGCAAGCAGATACCCGTAAAGAGCCCTGAGGAACGTGTTCGGTGACGCGCGCGCCAGCTCATCTTTCGATAGGCCGCTCTTGCGCAGGCATTCGTAAAAGAGCTCGGGGTGCCCGATCTCCTCTCGCAGGAGTTGTCGCGCTAGGCTCAAGACCCTTTCGTCGGTGTCGGACGACGACTCCGCGATCCGCCGCGTCACCAGGCGTTCGAACAGCAGGGAGAAGCCGTACATCTGCTTGACGACGCCGAGCAGGTGATCGCGACTCATCGCCTTCGTCCGGCAGAGGTGAAAGTATGGGTGTCCGAGGAGTTTCTCGTTCTCGAGAGCAATCTGCTGCTGAATGGACGACAGCTTGGCCTGACCGGCGCGTCCGGGTCGCCTTGGCGAGGCTGTCAGGACCTTCTTACCTTCAGACGCGCGCGCGGCACCTGCGTCGGCTAAACCGCGCAGGGCACCATTCTGATGCGATCGTGCTTGCATGTATCTTCCTCCAGTATTCAAAACGCGATCAGTGGGCCGAAGCTACGTGCCGGCTCGTGCACGTCTTCCTTTTTCACGTTCGCATCTCAATCAACCGCCGCTGACCTGTTGTGCTCTGGCCCGCGTCGGTCGTCGTGGCCGCCTCGTCGGCGCGATCGGCCGAGAACGGCCGGACAGCACGCCTTGCAAATAGACCTGCAAGGGGTTCACGTGCTCTGGCTCTTTCCACTCGGCGGCGAGATCCTCGAGGACGTGATGTTCGCTGACCAGACGGCCGCGCTCGTAGCAACGCACGACTGGGTGAAGGAAGGTGCTGTTCGCGGCGTTCTTCGTGTCCTCGCGCTGGACGCGCTCGAAGTAGAACGGATCGGCCTGGCTCTTTCCGAACTCGAGCGTCAGCATCAGCACGCTTCCCGATTCGAGGAGATGATCCTTTACGTAATCAACGGGCAGCGCTTCGAAGTAGCGCGCGCGCTGCGACTTGCGATCGAGGACCAGCGCATCCGCCAAGAAACCGGGCTGCTGCCAGAGCGCTGACGATCGATTCATCTGCGCCAGGAGAGCGCCGCCCAGTTCGGCCGCAGATCCTCCGACCTCGGCGACGGGCATCGGCACGGCATGGTAGCGGCTCTGAAGAATCTGACAGAGCGTGCGGATGTTGTAGCGGAAGCCGTGGATGAAGGCGGACATGTACTTCTTCCGGTCGCGCTGCTGCATCAACGTTCCCGCGAAGAACATTCCGGGCACGTTGGCGGACTCCCAGCTGCTGGTCTGGACCGGGAAGCGGTTGTCCGGCGTCAATGACGGGCGACAGCTGTCGTCGAAGATCGAGACGTCGAGCTTGAACCCGGTGCACAGAATCACGTGGTCGTACCGAATCGTCTCGACTTCGCCGTTCGCGTGGCTGTAGTGGATCTCTGCCGCAAGGCCACCTCCGTCTCGCTTCACGGAGACGACGGTGCCGTCGATGACCGCGTTCTGGAGCTTCAGCTGGTAGGTGTCGAGGACATTGTTGTTGCAGGCTCGGAGGTCGCCCACGAAGTGCGTTTTCCAGGCGAAGCGCAGCGGATTCGGGCTGGCGACGTGGATCACCGCAGCGGTCTCGACCAGGTTGTCAGCCGTCTCGAAGGCAGAGTTGCCCTTGCCGAGAATCAGAACCCGCTTGTTCACGAACTGCTTCGGATCGACCGAAACGTCCGCGTACGTTTCGCACAGGTCGGCGCCCGGGAACGCGGGGATGTTCGATTCGGCCACGCCGGTCGCTATGATGATCCGCTTGGCCGCCCAGTTTCGGTTGTTGGCGGCCTTGACCACGAACGTGCCCGCCTTGGTCTTCGTGATCTTCGAGACCCGCGTGTTGAGCTCCACGTCGAGGGCATGACGGGTCTGGAAGGTCTTCAAGTACGCCACGAAGTCGTCGGCCTCGGGGAAATAGCGCTCCGAGAAGTCGCGCATGAGCGGCGAAAGCTCGTCGGACAGAAGCGAGTTCCAGTCCCAGCGAAGCTTCACCTCTTCCTCGTCCACGCCGGTGTGAACCTTGTTGATGGAGATCATCTTGCGGTGCCGAGGAAACTTGCGGAAGAACGCACCAACCTCCGCGCCGCCTTCGAGGATCTTGAACGAGAGGCCCGCCTTCTTGAGGTAATAGGCCGTCTGCAATCCTGCGGGGCCTGCGCCGATGATGACGTAATCAAGATCCTTGTTCATTCCGAGCTCTCCTCAGTTGTTTGCTTTGTCGACCCGAGCCGGGCTCGCAACGTGCGAGAAGACGCCTGAGGCGGGCCACACGGGTTGATCGTTGAGACGGGAGGTAATTCGCCGAATTCGACGGTTTGTTTGCGCGGCGGCTTGCCGGGGTCAGCAATCGCCTCCGGTGCGTACGCGCTGCCGAATTCGATGCTGGACATGATCAGGTCGCGCAGCGCGATGTATTCCGGCGCGCTGGTGTCGCGGGGGCGGGGCAGGTCGACGGTCACGGTCGCCTTGACCGTCGAAGGGCGCGCGCTCATGACGAAGACGCGGTCCGCGAGCTGCACGGCCTCTTCGATGTCGTGGGTCACGAACAGGATCGTCTTGCGCTCCGCCTCCCAGAGCCGAACCAGGTCGGCGCGCATCCGCAAGCGGGTGAGGTAATCGAGCGCTCCGAAAGGCTCGTCCATGTAAATGATGTCTGGGTTCGCGGCGAGAGCGCGCGCGATCTCGACCCGCTGGCGCATTCCGCCCGATAGTTCGCGGGGGTAGCAGCGCTCGAATCCCATCAGGCCGACCATCGCGACGTAGTGGCTGATCAAGTCGTTCTGCTCGGCTTTGGGTTTGCCGCTGATGCCGAAGCGAATGTTCTCTTCGACGGTCGCCCAGGGGAACACGCCGTTCTCTTGAAAGACGAGGATTCGCCGCGGATCCGGACCGGTCACGGGCTTGCCTTCGACCCGGACCTCGCCTTTGCCGGGGCGTACGAAGCCGGCGATCGCGTTCAGCAGCGTCGACTTTCCGCAGCCGGAGGGGCCGACGATGCAAACGAACTCGCCACGGCGAATCTCCAGGTCGACACCTTCGAGCACGCGCACGGGCGGTGCACCGGGCCGCCGGGTGAACTCGATGTTCAGCCCGCGCGTCTGAATCGCGATGCCGTGCTCGTCGACGACGCGCGCCTCGTTCTGCGCGTCGCTACGCTTGCGTTGCTTCTTTTTTTCGTTCGTCTCGGGCGCTGCGACCAATTTCATCTCGGACGTACTTCCTGTCTCCCCCTGCGAAAGCTAATCGGGACCGTTATTGGAACTCCGGCGAGGCGCGTCTGATTAGTGATGTGCCTTTTGCGCCGGGCGCTGCACCGAGGCAGCAACGGACATGCCACCGTCGAGAACGAGCGAAGCCCACGGTGTTCCAGGAAATCGCGAGCGCGGAACGGAAAGCTCGTCCGCGAAGTTGGTCATAGCTAGTCGTAGCTAGTCATAGGCTAGTCATAACGAAGTCATAGCTAGTCATAGCCGCTGCGCCGTTTCGTCATTCAACGCTCGCAGCATTGCAGCTCGAGCACGTTGTCCTTCGTTGCGCGGACCGGCTCGCAAACAACCACTTTGCACGTTACTCGATCGAGGAAAGCCGAAAGAGTTTCGTAACTCGCGCTCGCAGAATGTTCCGTTTGTTTCGACGCTGAGGCGGCAGGGAAAGACGGTCATTCCGGCTTTTCTCGACGGGCGAGCGGCAGAGATCGGGCGTCGATTCGACGGTGCGAGATGAGGGCTCGCAGTTTGCAGAGCGGCGCGTGTCAGTTGTAGCAGTCGCTTCATCGAAGCGATTTCAAAACGTCGGCGCCAATACCGTCTCGGTACGACCCGATCGAATCAGGAGCAGAGCACGAAATGTTCGGCAATCAGAACGCGCGCGGGATTCGCAGGCGGGACGTCATCGTCGGTGCGGCAGGGGTGGCCGCAGCGAC
>DATMZL010001333.1:0-2135 GCA_035607075.1 Polyangia bacterium | reverse complement strand
CCCTTGGGCCCACGAATCAGGTCGACGATGCGCGTAAGCGGCATGCTCGTGACGTCGACCGGCGGCTTTCCGTCCTGCGCAACCGCGACGATACGGTCCCCGGGTTTGAGCCCGCCGCTCAGCGCCGCCGGGCTTCCCGGGACCAGCTCGCGGATCGTGCACAGGCCGTCCTCCGTCGCGAGCGCCGCGCCGATCCCGAACAGCGACAAGTTCATCGAGATCGACAGCGAGTCCATCGACGATTTGTCCAGGTAGTCGGAGTGGGGATCGTAGACGTGGGCGAGCGCGTTCAGGTAGACCTCCAGCACCTCCTGGTCGCCGAGCTCGCTCATCGTCTTGAGCTGCTGCTCGTGCCGTTTGATCAGAGTCGCCGCGATGTCCTTGGCCGGTTTGGCCGCGAGTCTCTCCTCGAGGACCTCGGCGCGCAGCTGCTGCCGCCACAGCGCCTGCGCCGCGGGTAGATCGCGCGGATGCTCCTCGTGCGTTCGGTCGATCTGCACGCGGTCGTTGCCTGTGAACGTGAAACGCTCGGTGCGCAGGAGACGGGTGTCGTACGCGACCTGCTGGCGAAGCCGCTGGAGGAAGCGGGCGAAAATGACGTGCGCCGGTTGCGTGTCACCTTCGACGCGCGTCTTCTGCGCCAAGGTCGCGCGCATCGGCGCCAGCTCGTCCAGATCGGAGGCCAGAAACAACGAGCGTGTTCCGTCCAGGGCGTCCACGTAACGGTCGAGCAGCTTCCCCGCCAGCTGCGCGTCGAGCGGGTGATGCGTGAGCTGCGAGCTGCCCAGCAGCGAGGCCGTCACGCGCGTGACGGCCGACGCTGTCGCGCTCGCGCTGGGCGCCTCGGGCGTCTGCGCGCCCGCGAGCGACGTGCTCAGCGCGAGCACCAAGATAGCGGGCAAAACGGGCAGATGTCGGAACCAGGATCCCCGTGGCTGACTCATGTAGCCGGAAATATGGCAGCCCGTGCGCGCGCCGCCAGCGCTGAGACTCACCCGACGGGCGGCGGCTCCACCGTGGCCTTCTGCCAGAGCGATTCGAAGCGCTGCGCGAGCTCTTGCCCAAAGGCGGCGCCGTGCATCACCAAGCTAAGGTCGTCCATCTCGAAGTAGGACCCTTCGGTCCAGTTGTGGCTTCCGACGACGGCGGTATCGCCGTCCACCAGCAGGAACTTCGAGTGCAAGAGCTGCTCGCCCGAATCGTGCCGGCACGAGACGCCCGCCTTGGTCAGGAACATGCTCGCGGCGCTGTTGATGATCGTCGAGTGGTAGGGATCGCTGGGCCGATCGCGATCGAGCAGCACGCGCACTTTCACGCCGCGCTCCTTCGCCGCCACCAGCTCGGCGACCAGCGTCCGGGTCGGGTGGCCTTCGGCGCCGAGCGCCATGTGGAAAAGGCAGACGTCGATGCTGCGGCGGGCGGTCCGCAGCAGCGCCGGCAGGTGCTTCCAGTAGTCGCCGCCCCAGAGCACACCGCACCAGTCGAGCGTGTGCTCGGCCCCCAGCGGCCCCGGATCGGGCGCGGGCGGCGCCAGATCACGGAACGCTGTCTCGCCGATCGCCGGGTGCAGCGTGGTCGCCACCGACACGAGCACGCCGCGCAGCACGCGTTCCAGCGTCGCCGCGCGATCGGCGCCGTGGTCCTCGGGGAGCAGCCGGACCAGCGCCTCGCCCGGGCCCTCGACCGCTGGCGAACGGGGCGCGGGCGCGAGCGGTCCGTCGAAGCGCAGCACCGTCGACAGCAGGCTCACGGTCTTGGGCCCGACGCCGTCGACGCGCGCGTCGAGGTCTTCCAGCGACGTGAATCGTCCGCCGTGCTCGCGCGCCGCCACGATGCGGCGCCCGAGCGCGATGCCGAGCGCCGGTAGCGCCGCCAGCTCCTCCGCCGACGCTGCGTTCACCTCGACCACCGCGGCCGCCCGCGCTTCGAGCGCGAGCGCGGCGTGGCGCGATGCGCCGACCAGGTACGCGTCCGCGGTCGCGGGCGAGCGGTGCGCCTCGGCGGCGGCGTGCGCGATCGCCTCGTCGAGCAAGCGGCGCCCGACCCGCGTGCGCTCGTCGGCGGCCAGCTGTCGCTCGGCGATCGCGGGGCCGCCCACGCGTTCGAGGATCGACGCCAGCACGGGCCGGATGCGC
>DATMZL010000215.1:0-9539 GCA_035607075.1 Polyangia bacterium | reverse complement strand
CGCAGGCCGCCGTCCTCGACCAGCCGCTGCTGGCGGTACTTCATGCAAGCCATCACCGACTCCAGCTTCTTGACCGGAGCCTTGGCAGATTTCGTCATTCTCGGGAACCCTGGGAGGGTTCCCGAACCCTCCCGCGATGGTACGCGCCGAGCAAAGCTCGGCGGCTCCCCACGCGAAACAACGTGTGCACGACGGCGCTAACCCGGCTCACGTTTGACATGGGAACCCTGAGAGGGTTCCCAACCCCTCCCGCGATGGTACGCGCCGAGCAAAGCTCGGCGGCTCCCCACGCGTTTCCGAGATGGACGATGCGGATCGCCTCGCCCCTTCGCGGGAATTACCCGGCGTGGGTTTCGTGGGTAGCGCAGGTTTTGGTTTTGGCGCCGGCGGTGCGACCGGTGGCGCTGTGGGAGTGACCGCCGCCGGCGTCGCCGGCTCGGGTATCGCTGGCTCGAACGCTGCCGGACCGGGGGGGACGGGTGCGGGCGAGCACAGATGGTTCACGGGCACCGGGGGCCTGGGGGGCTCCGGGGGAGGCGCCGGCGGCGGCGGGAGGTGGGTCAGCACGCCGAGGTAAGTCGAAACGCCGCGTCATCTAAATCGGGAACCCTCAAAGCGTTCCCGAACCTTCCCGCGATGATACGCGGCGAGCAAAGCTCGCCGGCTCCTCACGCGAATCCGCGCGCATTGTTTGTTCAGATATGCCCGCGCCCCGACGATGAAGACTGTCGGTCTTTGACGGTGGCTCGGTGAGAACGAAATTGTTGGCCTTGCTCTCGCTGGCAGCGAGCGCGGCGGCCTGCGGATCGATCAACGCCGTCGAGAGCGAAGACGGTGGTGGAACGGGTGGCGCGACAGCGGGCACGTTCGGCGCGGCCGGGACGTCGGGCGACGCCGGAACGTCGGGTGTGGCCGGGACGTCGGGCGGCGGCGGGACGATCGCGAGCGGGCGCGGCGGCTCCGACAGCGGTAGGGCGGGCGCCGGAGGTCAGGGCGCCGTCGGCGGGTCCCCGCAAAAGGACGCCGGCTCCCCACCGGACGCTGCGATGCTGGACTGCAACCTCGGCGAGAAGAGCTGCGACATGAACACGCCGCTCACCTGCGACGCCAACGGCGTTTGGCAGCGGGGCGCGCCGTGCAGCAACATCTGCGTCGGCGGCAGCTGCGTCGGCAACTGCGCGCCGGGCGCGAAGACCTGCGTCGGCAACATCCCCCAGATCTGCGACGGCCAGGGCCAGTGGCAGGCGGCGCCGGCCTGCATGTTCATCTGCCGGCAGGGCGACTGCACGGGCGTATGTCAGCCGGGCGCGCGCCAGTGCAGCTCGTCGGGCATGCCGCAGGCGTGCACCGTCGACGGCGCCTGGGAGACAGGGCAGGCGTGTCCGTTCGTCTGCAGCCAGGGCGTCTGCGGCGGCTCGTGCAAGCCCGGACAGACGAATTGCAACAACAACGTGCCGCAGACGTGCACGGCGGCGGGCGAATGGCAGTCGGGGACGGCGTGCCAGTACGTCTGCACGAACGGCGCGTGCGCGGGTTCGTGCACGCCGGGCGCGCGCCAGTGCGCGAACAACGTGCCGCAGACGTGCAGCACGGGCGGCGCGTGGCAGAGCGGCACGGCTTGTCAGTTCGTCTGCTCGGCTGGCACGTGCGGCGGGTCGTGCGCGCCCAGCTCGACCCGTTGCAACAACGGCCAGAAGCAGATCTGCGATGCGCAGGGCAACTGGCAGGACACGACCTCGCCGCCGGTGCAGTTGCTGATGAACCCGGGCTTCGACCTCGGCAACACCATCTGGTCCGAGAGCACGCTGTCCGCGACCAAGATCATCACCGGCGACAGCGCGCTCTCGTCGCTGAAGGCCCAGTCGCCGTCGAACCTGGCGTGGCTGGGCGGCTACTCGAACGCGAAGGACGACCTTTCGCAGGTCGTCGATATCCCCGCTGGCGCCACGTCGATCACGCTCAGCTTCTGGTACGCGATCGCCACGCAGGAGAATTCGACCGCCGTCTACGACAGCATGAGCGTCTACACGTACGACGCGGCGGCGGCGAAGTTCACGGCGATGGCGACGTTCACCGACAACATGGCGACGTCGACCTGGACGCGCTTCTCGGTCAGCCTGCCGGTCACGCTCGCGGGCAAGAGCATCCAGATCGGGTTCCAGGCGACGACCGACAACGCCAGGAACACGAACTTCTTCGTCGACACTGTCTCGCTGGACGTCGGCGCCTGCGCGCCGACGCCCTGACGGGAACTCGCCGCTACGGGGCGGGGTGCGTCAGCTCCTGCTGGTGGCGAGCGAGTCGCTCGGCGTAGGTCCGCTCCATCGCCTCCATGTGGCGCACGTAGGCCGGGCGCGCGTTCGCCGACTGCGCGTCAGCGAGCGCCTTGCGGGCCACGGCCAACGCGTGTTCGTCGCCTTCCACCATCGCCTTGAAGTAGACGTCGTGCGCGGGCGTCCCGCGGGCCGGTGGGGCCGGCTCCTCCGGCAGCGCGAAGGGAGGCAGCTCCTCGTCGGACGGATTGGGGACCCCGACCTGCGGCATCGATTCCCCGAACGCCGCCATCGGTCGCGAGGGCGTCGTTCGGTGCCGATGTGCGACGCGCCAGGTGCCGGCGCTGACCAACCCGCACACGACCACCGCCACCAGGATCGCCAGGTCGCGGCGGCTCACTGCTGCACCGTCATGCAGAGGTTGAACGTGTCCGTGCCTGGACCGCCGATGCAGACGTCGTGCAGCCCGCCACCGTCGAGCGCGTCGTTTCCGGTGCCGCCTTCCAGGTGATCGTCGCCGTCCTCGCCGAACAGCTGATCGTTGCCGTTCTCGCCGAACAGCTGATCCTGCCCCTGTCCGCCAAGGATCACGTCGTCGTTGTCCCCGCCGAAGCAGTGGTCATCGCCGCCGCCACCGTCGAGGAAGTCGTTGCCGATGTTGCCGCGCAGCGTGTCCTGACCGTTGCCGCCGAACAGCTGGTCGTTGCCCGAGCCGCCGTCGATGATGTCGTCACCCTCGCCGCCCGAGATGAAGTCGTTGCCCCCGAGGCCGTTGATGGTGTCCTGACCGCCGAGGCCCAGGATGCAATCGGACCCGGCGGTGCCGTTGATCGTGTCGTTGTTCGACGTGCCGAGCCGGATCGTCGTCCCGGCGGGGCAACACGACGTGCTGTCGCCCAGCACCGCGCGGACCCGCTGGGTGGCTGACGTTGCGTTGCCGAAGCGATCGACCGCGAAGTAGGTGACCACCGTGGTTCCCAGCGGGAAGCGGCTGGGCTTGTTGTTGGTCAGCGTCACCGTGCCGCCGCAACCGTCCACCGCGGTGGCCGTCCCGATGTTCGGGTTCACGCACGCCGAGATGATGATGTCGGGCGGCACCGTCAGCACCGGAGGTTTCGTGTCGACGACCGTGACCAGCATCGTGTCGGTCGCCGTGGCTCCGCTCGCGGCGGTCACCCGCAGCGTGACCGTGGTCGTCCCCACCGGGAACCGCGCCGTCGGGCGGGCGATGGTCGGGCTGCTGAACGTGATCCCGGGGGCGGACCAAAGGAACGCGACCGGCGTCCCGTCGCCGCTGCTGGACGCGCTGCCGTCGAGCTGCGCGGTGGCGCCGCCGCCCGCGCATTCCAACACCTGGTCGGGGCCCGCGTTCGCCGTCACCGGCAGCTTCACGTCGATCGGCTTTCCGGTGCCGTCGATCGTGCAGGTCGCCACCGTCGGATCGGCGTGCACGGTGATGTCGTAACAACCGTTCTGGTGATCGACGATGTCCGACGGCGCGCAGGTGCAGCCGGGCGTCGGGCTGCAGGTGATCTGCCGCCCCCAACCCGACGGGTTGCCGCAACGATCTTGCGGGCAAATGTGTACGGACATGCCGCCCGCGATCGGCGTGACCGCGAGGTTGCTGACCCGCGGGTCGACGCCGACGTCGACGAACGTCGAGCGCACCAGCTCGCGCCGGGTGGTGCATCCGTTCTTGGTGAAGCGCGCGGTGAAGTGCATCTTGTACATGCCGTCGACGAGGCATTGCCCCGGCGTGTCGCTGTCCGGAATCAGCCGGGTCCAGTAACCGTTGTGGGCGAGCAGATCGCCGTCGATGCCGTCGTCGTTCATGCCGAAGGTCTGCTTGACGGTGGGAATCGGGATCGTCGCGCGCAACGCGGCCGACCGGCCCGCGGCGCCGTCGGCGGAGGACGTTGCGCCCGGCGGCTGGGGTCCGACATTGAGGAGTGTGCGGCCGACGCCGGTGGTCGGTCGTTCGATCTCCACCTGCACGTCAGAGACGTCGTACCCGCCCGCAGGAATGTTGGCGGGCAACACGCGCGCGCTGGCCAGCACGCCCGACTCGCCGGTGCGGTAGGTGAAGCGCGTCGGCGCGTCGTCGAGTTGCGACATGCCGCGCACGAGCACGTCGATGAACCAATCCTGAGAGGGAACGACGGGACAGATCTCGCCCGAGCAGGAAGACGCCGCGAGCGCCGAGATCGCGCCCAGCGTCACGCCGGTGGTCGAGAACGCCAGCGCCTGCGTCGCGCCGCCGAACGTCCCGGGCGACTGCCCGTAGCTGAGCACGGCGTAGCCGTTGTTCGTCAGCGTGTGGCTGCCGCTCAGCAGCCGCCCGTCGCCGACGATCTGGGTGAAGTTGAGCTCGCCGAACGGCGTCCCGCCCGCGCAGGAGTTCATGCGGAACCCGGCGAAGTGCGGGTCCGACGGCCCGGGGATCGAGCTGAGATCGCCGACGCGCGTGTCGGTGATGATGATCGGCTGGTTCTGCACGCAGATGTGGTTGAGCAGCGTGTTGTCGTACGGCTCCGGTCCGTCGGTCAGCTGGTGCGCGTAGACGACCAGGCTCCAGGGCCCGGCGGCGAGCTTGCTGTCGAAGTCGCTCGCATCGGTGGCCCTCGTCAGCGATCCGATCAGCCCCGCCGTCTGCTCGGCCTGCAGGGCCTCCTCGTACGAAGAGCGCGGGCCGAGGTGACCGTCCTCGAAGTAGAGGACCGTCGCGCAGCCGGCGGTCGGGCAGATGCGCTGGATCTGGGTGCGCACCATCGGGACGGCATCGTCGATCGGCAAGCTGTCGGTGGTGAAGCCGTTGACGTACGAGTGGTGCGGTCGAATCAGCTGCGTGCGCCAGGTGCCGGCCAGCTCGCCATGGAAGGGCAACGGCACGCGCGCGAAGTTCCAGGTGTCCTTCAGCGACGACTCCACCGCGGGATCGCCAGGCAGCACCAGCGCGCCGGAGGGCGCGTTCACCATCAGCCGCATGTCGGGCGTCGGCTTGTTCCAGCCGCCGACGAAGGTGAGGCGCTCGTCGTCGCACGTGCCGTAGTTGACGGGGACGGTGGCGAACTCGTCGGCGGGCAACGTCCCCTTGGGATCGATTCCGACGAACTCGGTCGACAGCTGGGCGAAGCACTTCACGAAGAAGTCCTTCAGATCGACCCAGCGGCCCTGGCCGTTGGCGCCCTCCTGATCGTTCGGGCCCTTCGCCGGGCTCTGCATGTAGATGCCGCCCTGACGCTCGGCGAGCAGCGTCAGCAAGTTTCCGTTCACGCTCTGCCCCTGGCCAAAGCCGATCGCGCAGACCTGGGTGTTGGCGCCCAGCAGGCTGAAATCGAACTTCTTTCCGCCGCAGGTGTCGCCGCATACGGGCGTCGCGTTGGCGCTGGCGGCGTTGAGGCACGGCTCCCGGTTTTCCAGGCCGTCCGTCAGGAGCAGGATCCCCTTGCGCTCGTTTTCACCCGACTGCGTGGTCGGGTTATCGTTGGGATTGCACGACTTCTTTCCGAGGGATGGTGAGTTCGCGGGCTGGGTCACGACCCCGGTACAGATCTGCGCGATCCCGCCTTCGAGCCCACCTCCGATCGACGTGCACCCGCCGACGCGGTTCTTGAGATTGTCGGCGATCGGTCCGATCGTGGCGGGCGCGTTGGCTCCGGACACGAGCTGCGTGGTGTCCGCGGTGACGTCGGTCGAGTAGCTCACGACGCCGACGCGGTTCTGCTGAGCGTTCGGCAGCAGGTCGGCGAGCATCTTCATCGCCTCAGCGGCGACCTCGATCTTCTTTGCGCCCGAGCTGTCGGTATCGCCCATACTGCCCGAGCGATCGATCACGATGCTGAGATCGAACGGGTGCGTCTCTTGCCAGGCCCGGACCGTGTCGTCCAGCCGCTTGTGCAGCCGCCAGAACATCGGATCGCGCGGCGAGCATCCGGAGTCGGCGACATCCTGGTTGTAGACGCACTTGCCGGCGCTGCTGCAGATCGGACAGAATTTTTTCGTGACGGGATCGCAAGCCTCGAGGGTGGGGCAGAATTCTCCCGTCTGGGGGTTGCATCGAGGATCAGGCGCCGTCGCGGCCGTTTGGCAGTCGGCGTCGGTCGCGCAAGCGACGTTGATCGGCGAGGCGACCTCGGTGTGAAAGTTCGCGTGGTGGGAGGAGTCGAGTATCTGCGCGACCACCTCCAGCGTCGGAAGTTGATTGAGCGTGCTGCCCTCGAACCCCAGGCAATTCGCGTTCGTCGACGGCGTCGCCGGGGTGCCGTTCAGCGGTCCCGCACCCGCGTTGAAGAGGCAGGCGGGCAGGGCCTGGCATTCCGTACAGGTCACGCCGTCGGGGCGGTTGGGCCCGGTCCCACAGGCCGAGTTGTCGCCGTGGAGGAACACACAGGGGCTTGGATCGGCGACGGTGCAGGGCTTGTTGTTGTTGTTGCAGGTTCCGGTCGGCGAGTTTGGCGCCGACGGGATGCACTTGCCGTTGTAGTTGGCGCCGAAGTGACCGTACGGGAACACCATGTTCTGACGCCAATCGAGCGACTCGATGAAGCAGCCCTCGTGTGCATCGCACTCGACGTCCGTGGTGCATGTGATGTTGCTGTTGTTGCTGCACGTCCCCATCACGCACTTGCCCGGACCGCAGCCGAGCTTCGCCTCGCGCATCAGATCGAAGTCGAACTCGAACTGCCGGTGAAAGGCGAGCCAGCGCGCACTTCGGCCCGCAAAAGGATCGGTGCCGCCGGTCCTGCCGAAGCAGGAGTGCCATTCGGAGTGCATCTCCAGGATGTGCTCCTGCCGTGCCGGGTCCGGGATCGAGGTGCAGCAGGTTCCGCCCACCGTGCACGGCGTTCCCGGCGCCCAGGCGCATCCGGGGTTACCGTTCTGTTGAATGCACCGAAAAGGTGCCTTCGTGAATTCGAAACCTGGGAACGCCACGACCTTCTGGCCCTGGATGTTGCTGAGCAGATAGTCGACCCCGTCGACATACTTCCAGCAGTGTTCCGCTCCGGCTTCCGCTTCGATCAGCAACGGCACGCCGATGATTGCCAGAGCCGCCACAACGATCCGACACACGCGCTTCGACATTGCCGTCCTCCCCAAATGGGCCCGCGAACCTTTCCTGGGTACGCGGCCTCCCTCATTGCGTCAAGATGGAAATGTTGCCGTCGATCGAAGCAATTTACGGCCGGCGATCTTTTTTGTGCGATTGCTGACGGTCAGTCGCATTGGTGCACGAAACATTTGTCGGTGAACGAACGGATGAATGCATTGCGAACGATGTTCGGGCGGGGCGTATACTCGGCCACGTCGGGGAGGGTGCTTTGAACGTCACCACGGTCCGCGTGTCCGCGATTGCTCTTGTCGTCGCGGTGGGTTGCGCGCGCAAACCAATCAACCAGAAAGGCGATTCAGGAACGGACGGCACCGTCGTCGACGTCAGCAATGACACTACGTTGGACGGCCAGTTGGAGAAACCGGAGAGCGGTGACGGCGACGGACGCGACGCGTCCTCGGAGCAACCCATTCCCCCAGCGGGGTTGATCCAGGGTTACGACTTGGTCACGACCGCGTCGAACGGCGTCGCGGTCGTGGGCCGCCTCGAAGGTTCCGTCGATCTCGCCGGCGGTAGCTTGCTGGTGAGCGCGGGCCTGGGCGATCTGTTCCTCGGGACGTTCACCCAGGCGGGCAGCGCGGTATGGACCGGCAACTTCGGCGACGCGGCTGCACAGGGCGGCGGGCGGATCGCGCGCGACGGCGCCGGAAACCTGTTCGTCGCCGCGAGCTTCACCGGAACGATCGACGTCGGCGGCGGGCCGTTCGCCAGCGCCGGCGCGGGCGACGTCTGCGTGGCTCGGTTCGATCCGGGCGGGCGGCACGTTTGGAGCCAGCGCTTCGGCAACCAATTCCACCAGGAGGCGGTGGGTGCCGCGATCGACTCGACGGGGCGCCCGATCGTCGCGATCTCCTCGCAGGGCCCGTTCGACGTCGCCGGCGGACCCGCAGACGGCGCCGTCGCAAACAGCTCGTCGGTCGCGCAGCTCGATGCAACGGGCGGCCTGGTCTGGTCGAAGAGCTGGACGGGCGTCATGATCTCGTCGATCGCCGTCAACAACGCCGACGAAATTCTGGTGACGGGATCGTTCGACGCCACGATCGACTTGGGCGGTGGCCCGCTCTCCAGCATGGGCGGCAGCGATATTTTCGTCGTCGTCCTCCGCGCGGACGGCGCGCACAAGTGGAGCAAGCGGTTCGGCGGCACGGGACGATCTGCCGGCGCCGGTATCGCCGCCGACACCGACCGCAATATCGTGCTCACAGGCATGTTCGACGACAGCTTCGATCTCGGTGGTCCGACGCTGGTCAGCGTCCTCGATAACACCCGGTTCAGCCCGTCGAGCGATGTCTTCGTGGCCAAGCTGGATGCCGCGGGCAATCACGTCTGGAGCCTGCGATTCGGCGACGCACACGACGATCAATCGGGATCGACGATCGCGACGGATGCCGCTGGCAACGTCTTCCTCGCCGGCTTTCTCAAAGGAACGGTCGATTTCGGCCTCGGGCCGGTTTCGCTCGCGAACGGCGCGTCCGGGGCGTTCATCGTGAAGCTCGCCCCGACGGGCGCAACGCTCTGGAACCTGGGGATCGAGGGGAACGCCATCCGCGTGCGCGCGGCGCCGTCGGGCGGCGTGCTGGTTGCCGGCGCGTTCCCTGGGACCCTGCCCGGATCGCCGGTTCGTTCTTTTCAGGGCGGTTCGAATGTCTTCCTCGTCGAGTATCCGCCGTGAGCGCCGGGCTGCCCCGGGCCGCCCTCATCGCGGGCCGTGTCGTCCTGCTCGCAACGGCGGGTGTCGCGACCTTTGCGGCGTTGACCGCGCGACGCGCGCCGCGTGTGACCGTGTCCGCCGCCGCGCCGAGCGCGACGCGGTTCACCTGCCCGATGCATCCCCAGGTCCTGTCCCCGTTCGGCGGCGATTGCCCAATCTGCAGCATGGCGCTGAAGGCCGTCAAGCAGGCGCCGCCGCCGCCCGCGCAAACCCTCGTCCTGCGCCCGGACGAGCCCGCGTTGCAGGCGGCCGACGTCGCGTTGGCCGAGCGGCGGCATTTCAGCGCGCCTGTCTCGGCGCCCGCCTGGATCGAATCCGACGGGCGAGGCTGGGCGCTGCTTCACCGGGGCGACGGGCAGCCCGGACAGGCGGCGCGCTTCGTTCCGGCCACGGGCGCGATCAATGTCGATGTCCATGTCTCGCGCGAGGTACCCGAAATCTGGGA
>DATMZL010001025.1:0-4815 GCA_035607075.1 Polyangia bacterium | reverse complement strand
GCTGCGGCTGCGAGCGAGAAGACAAGCATCCCGAAGCGAGAAACGCCGATCTGGACGTACATCGGCGTGGGCGTCATCTTCGGCGCGTCGCTGATCGGAATCTACCAGCTGGTCGGCCTCCTCACGCACTAGAGAAGTGTTCGCCGCCGCCGTCGATATCTACCGGCGCACGCAGAAGCCGAACGATATCGTCTGGAACAGGTTCGTGGCGCGCCCGCTCGCCGCGGCCGTCGTCGCCGCGATTGCACCGACCGGCATCACGCCGAACCAGGTCACCTTCCTGACGTTGCCCGTGTTCGTGGCGGGCGCAGCGGTCCTGGCGCTGCTGCCGAGCTGGGGCGCGCTGCTCGGCGCCGCTGCCATCATGGAGTTTTCCTACGTGCTCGACTGCGCGGACGGGCAGCTGGCGCGCCTGAAGGGGACGTCGTCGCCGGTCGGGGCGCACCTCGACTTCCTGATGGACGAGCTGAAAGCGTTCACGCTGATCGCGGCGATCGCGGTGCGGCTGTGGATGCCGGCGCAGGATCCACGCTGGCTGATCGAGGGGCTGCTGGGACTGTTGACCGTCGCGGCCGCGATCAGCCTGACCACGTTCGTGCGGCGGCCGGAGTACGCGGCCGCGACAGGCGCCGCCGTCAACCACGGCACGGGCGACTACGGCGAAGGGTTCGCCGAGAAGCCGGTTCAACGGCGCCGCTCGCCCCTGGCGTTGCTGGAGGCCGTCGGCCGTTTCGTCGTCCACTACCCCAGCCACATCTGGCTGGTCGCGCTGGTCAACCGCATCGACATCTTCCTGCACGCCTACCTGGTGATGAATGCGGCCTATGCCGCGCGCGCGTTGCTTGTCATCATGCGGTCGTTGGGGCGCAAGCGATCATGAAAGCGATCATCGTGGCCGCGGGACGCGGCAAGCGGCTGGGCGTCGAGACCGACGACATCCCCAAGTGCATGGTGAAGGTCGCCGGGCGCGCGATCCTGCACTGGCAACTGGAGGCGCTGGCCGCGGCCGGCGTCGACGACGTCGTGATTGTGCGCGGCTACCTCGGCGATCGCATCGCTGCGCCCGAGGGCGCCGGGCCCAAGCTGCGCTTCGTCGACAATCCCGAATGGGCGAGCAACAACATCCTGGCGTCGCTGCTCTACGCCGAGGCCGAGATGCGCGACGGCTTCCTGTTCTCGTATTCCGACATCGTGTTCTCGCACGAGCACGCGCGCCGCGTGGCGGCCGCCAGCGCGCCCGTCGCGCTGATCGTCGATCGCAGGTGGCGCGATGCCTACGACGGCCGCACGCTGCATCCCGTGAGCGAGGCGGAGCTGGCGCGCGTCGCGGGCAGCGGCGACGACGCCAAAGTGCTGCGCGTCGGCAAGCGGCAGGTGCCCGAGGAAGCCGCGGCCGGCGAGTTCACGGGCCTGGCGCGCTTCGCGCCGGAGGGCGCTGCGGCGCTGCGCGACGTCTGGTACGAGGCGCTCGGGCGCGGGCTGGAGACGCCGTTCGGCGCCGCGGCCATGTTGCGCCAGTCGTATCTCTCGGACGGTCTGAACGCGGTCGCCGCGCGCGGGGTCGCGCTGGGCGCGGTGCTCGTCGACGGCGGCTGGCGCGAGATCGACACCGAGCAGGACCTGGCCCGCGCCGCGCAGGTCGTCGACGCCTGGCGGGCGTGACATGCCGGGCAGCGATCCCGGCCACTGGCTGCACCGGCTCGACGCCGCCGAGTGGCTCGCGGCCGCGGCGACGGAGCTGGCCCACGCCGACGAGAAACTTTCCCACCGCTCCGTTCGCCCGGGTCTGACGCACGCGCGCCGCGCCGCCGGCATGGCCTGGAACGCAGTGTTGGTGACCGCGCCCGAGGAGCGCTATGGGCGCAGCTACATGGAGCACGTCGTCGCGCTCGCGACGACGCCCGACGACGACGCATCGATCCCGTCGGACGTCCGCGCCGCCGCTCGACTGCTTCGCGCCGCCCCGCCCCAGCTGATCACGATCGGCAAACCGGACATGAGCGCGCTGGAGGCAGCGCGAACGATCGTCGAATTCGCGCGAACGCGTGTCCCGCGCTGACTAGGTCAGCGAGAACGGATACGAAACGATCTGGCTGCTGCTCGACGGCGGAAAACGAATCCCGCCGACCACGCCCTTGATGCAGCCGTACACGCCGCCCTTCTGCAAGATCGCCGGCGCCTCGACGCGCACGCCGCGCACGTTCCCTGTGCGCTGGATGCGGAACTTTACCGTCACGCGCCCGGGGACGTACGTCTCCTCGTCGGGCCGCGCGCGCGAGATGCAGCCGAGGATCGCGTCCTCCTTCGCGCGGAACTTCGCGTCGATGTCGTCCTGCGTGAGCTCGTGCGACCCGTTGTCGTCGGTCGCGTCGCCCATGTGGACCACGTCGGGACGCGACAGATCGTCTCCCTGGCTGACCAGCTTGAGATCGGCGGGCGAAAGCTTGACCGGCTCCGGCTCGGCCTCGACGGGCGGCGCCGCCGGGCGGCCCGGCCCCGCGGGCTGACCCGGCGATTCGTTTTGCGCGACGCGCACCGCACCGCGCCGGCGCTTCTTCTTCTTTTCCTTCACTTCCTTCACGGGCGCGCCCGCGTCGACGGTCTCCGTGACTGTCTTCAGGGGCAGGTGCAGGTACCCCTTCAGGTAGAAGTAGCCGGCGAAACCAATGCCGGCGACGAGCAGTCCGAGCACGAATCCTTTCATCGCGGGCGGTCCACAGTAACCCGGCGGCGGTCACTTTGCCTGTTTGGTACGGCCCAGCTTCGGGCTACTGTGCGCGCCCATGAAGGTTCTGAAGGAGTTCAAGGAGTTCATCAACAAAGGCAACGTCGTCGATCTCGCCGTGGCCGTCGTCATCGGCGGCGCGTTTGGCAAGATCGTCAGCGCGCTTGTCTCCGACATGGTGATGCCGCTCGTCAACGCTGTGATCCCGGAGGGTGACTGGCGCAAATGGGAGGTGACGCCGCTGAAGTTCCGCGTCGGCGACTTCATGGGCACGGTCGTCGACTTCACGATCGTCGCGTTCGTGGTGTTCATCATCATGGTGAAGATCGTCGGCACCATGAATCGCAAGGTGTCGGCGCCAGAGACGAAGCAGTGCCCCGAGTGCCTCGAGACGGTGCCCAAGGCGGCCCGCCGCTGCCGCGCCTGCACCAGCGTGTTCACCGTGCTGGCGCTGATGCTGTTCGTAGCCCCCGCGTTCGCGCAGGGCAACCCGACCTTCACCTACGGCAAACCCGACGAGGTCAAGGCCGGCGCGCCGCCGCCCCCGCCCGTCGAGTGGAAGGCGTCAGCGAAAGGCGGCATGTCGATCACGACCGGCAACTCGCAGACGACAAACGGAACGCTTGCGCTCTCGGTGTCGCGCCGCGAGAGCGCGAACAGAATCTCGTTCGACGCCGGCGCGGCGTACGGCCGGTCGAGTGTGCTGACAGCGCAGACCACGCCTGATCCGGTCGATCCGATGATCATGAGGATCACCAGCCTCGACCACCATACGGCGACCACGACCAACAACTGGCTGACCAAGGGCCGCTACGATCGGTTCTTCACCGCGAATAACTCGGGCTACGCGTCCGCGCTCGCGGCCGCCGATCAGATCGCCGGCAAGTCATTCGCGGGTGGCGGCCAGGTCGGCTACAGCCGCCAGCTGGTCAAGAACGACCTCCACCTCCTCGTCAGCGAGATCGGTTACGACTTCTCGTACGAAAGCTACGTCCAGCAGCCTATGCGTACGATCGATCCGG
Source organism: Polyangia bacterium (assembly GCA_035607075.1). Classification (GTDB taxonomy): domain Bacteria; phylum Myxococcota_A; class Polyangia; order Fen-1088; family Fen-1088; genus JADGRB01. The sequence continues at coordinate 1,068 of DATMZL010001025.1, read as the reverse complement.
TCACCATTCACTCGGCCCGCCTGTTCGCAGGCGAGACGATGAAGCTGTCGCCCTCGAGCGCCCTCACCGCGAGCGTGGAAGCGCTCTTCAACCTGAACCGGGAGGCCAAGGCGCTGCAGTACAACAGCGGGCCCCCACCCACCCAAGGCGTGTCAGCGTTCCACGATACGCGGCTGGTCGCGAAGCTGGGCCTCACCACCACGCTGTTTTCCCGCCTCAGCGTCGGCCTCGGCTTCACGCTGCGTTACGACCAGAATCCCCCTCCTCGTCCGATCCCGACGGGGACCCCTGCCGGCATCGCGTATGCGCCTGATTTCCAGCCGTTCTCGGACAGAGCCGACACACTGACCGAGGCAACCCTCATTTACACCTTCATCTGAGCCGATCCGCCGCCCCCGGGGCTCCCCAGGGCCTCTTCTTGACCTCGGCGAAGCGGACGCACTATCTTTACCGGGTTAACGCGAAGCGGCTGCGCAGTCCACGTACCACACGCTAGAAAACAACCCCAAGGAGAACACCAAGCCCATGAAGAAGGCTGATCTGGTCGACGTCGTCGCGCAGCAGAAGAACCTGCCCCGACAGCAGGTAGAGATCACGGTCGATGCGCTGATCGAGGCGGTCGCCGATGGGCTTGCCAAGGGCGAGCGAATCGACTTGCGTGGCTTCGGCGCCTTCGCGGTTCGCGAATCCGCCGCGCGCAAGGGCCGCAACCCCCAGACGGGCGCCGAGATTCAGATCGAGGCCCGCCGCGTCCCGACCTTCAAGCCGGGCAAGGAGCTGCGAGACAAGGTCAATAACCGCCCGCCGGCGTAATTGATGCGGAAGGTTTTGATCCGGTAACAGCCCCCAAGAAAAACAGAAGGACGGATGGGTACTCGACTCTTCATCGGCAACCTTTCGTACGCCGTCACCGAGCAAGAGCTCAAAGAGGCGTTCACGGGAGAAGGCATCGAGCTGCGCAGCGTGCGCGTGGCGCTCGACCGCGAAACGGGACGACCGCGCGGCTTTGCGTTCGTCGAAACCATGACAGACGAAGGCGCGAAAGCTTCGATCGAGAAGCTTTCGGGC